>NZ_JAEPKU010000113.1 GCF_016652235.1 Dysgonomonas sp. Marseille-P4677 | reverse complement strand
GAATAACTATTCTAGGTGAAGCTGCAAGCTTTTATATTCCCAAAGACATCAAAGCCGAACTTTGGGTATGGAGAATCACAAAGCTAAAGGAAAATCAAGAGAAACACGAGTTGTAAATCAGACTTTATAAACCTTTATGCTTTTGATGTAATTGAAGCTTGTTCTGAAATGCTGGATAAATTTGAACGAAGTATTTATGAATAATTAAGGAATTTACTAAACTTAAGGTTTTTTTGTATATTTTCGAAAAAAGCTTTTTCCTATTTTTTGTCCTACAAAGTAATGTTCATTAACTTGGATCGTATTTAAGGCCATTCTGTTTTTTGTTGGTTCTTTGTCTTAAGCAATATCTGAAATGTGTGTTGTTTGAGATCTTATTACAACCACAGATGTATGTATATTTAATTTTTGGTTTCTCATTTCGACACTAATCGTAGCATGTATAATGTTGCTAATTCCTGATTCGGCACTTTATATTTCTATTTATGTTTTTTAACTCTCATATCTGCACTTTACCAGTAGATGCTGTAAAAAAGACTAAGGTTGTTGTTTTTTGTTTCTAATAATTTTGTAATCTTCGTACTCCGAAAATTACAAATTATATAGAATATGATAAAAGCGAGATGCTTATTGACCTTTGTTTTTCTAACCTTCTACTTATCGATATTTTCACAGAACCTAAAAATTGATAGCTTAAAAAATGAGATAGATCATTCACGAGGAAAGGAAAAACTGGCGTTGATGGTTGAATTGTCCAACCTTTATGTGACACGCGAGAAAAAAATTGAAACAAGTGATGCTTTAAGGGAAGAGGCTATAAAGCAAAAAAATATGAAATATGTGGCTTCCAGCTATACTCTAAAAGCAAGTGCTTTTATTGGTAGTACTCAGATTGATAGTGTAATACATTATGCAAACTTGGCAAATGATATATATAAGAAATATAATCTGGAGAATCCGAAAGAATCTTATAAGCTTATTGCTAAAGCGTATATTTATAATGGATATTATGAACTGGGATTATATAATGTGAAAAGATATATGGAAGGGGCAAAGAGCCTTGATGCATATATGCTTCTGACAGAAATTTATTACATGACGGATCGTTATGACCTAGCTAAAGAGATTGCTATTAAAGCAATAAATGATTTACCAACATATAAGGAGCAGACTATTCCTTATGCAGAGTACCTGCTGTATGATGTGTTAGCGCTTTCCTATATAAAGACGAATGAATACGAAGAGGCTTTAAAAATATGTTCGAAAATGCAACAAGCTTTAGGTCCCAATGTTTTAAAAAATAAAATAGCCCTTTTTTATCAGTTTCACCTTTATGTGCGTTACGCATGCATTTATGTTCGAAAGAACGATGCAATAAATGCGAAGAAATATTTGGATAAGTTAGATCAGATGCCTTTGAATGAATATCGATCTATTATTGAAGCTGAGACTAATGGTATTATGTGCGAGTATTACTTGTTGTTTAAGGATTATAATAAAGCCCTGTATTATATAAATAAAGCTTTAGATAGTTTCAAAAATAGACTTCCACTATATTATATGTATGTTGAAGCTGCAGATTTAAAAGTGAAAGTATTGGAAGGATTGAATAGGTATGAGGATGCATTAAGTTTACAAAAGGAAATATCAAACTCGAAAGATTCGATTTATAGGATTAATATGCCTTTGCAGATGCTGAAGTTATCAAAGAGTTATGAGGATGAGAAATCTCGAATTGAGCAAGAGAAAAGTAATGCCCAATTAATTAAGAGTAAAATATTGAATATAACCTTAATAATTATTGCTATATTATTGATATTGATCACATATATTGTTTTTAGAAATAGTAAAAAGCTTAAAGAGAAGAATCAGCTGTTAGTGAAAAAATATGCTGAAGTTGATAAGTATATCGATGTGATAAAAATGAATTTTCCTGAAAATCAAGATAGAACTACGTGCGACACTTTATTTGAAGAAATAGAGAGCTATATGACGGATAGATCGGCGTATATAAATCCGGATTTAACAAGAGAGTATATTGCAAAAGAATTGAACACTAATAGACGTTATATAACCGAAGCAATTAAAGAAGCAACAGGTCATACATTTTCTGATTATGTAAATTTTTACAGGTTGGATCACGCTCGTAAACAATTACTTGCAGATGAAACAACTTCTGTAAATGTGATTGTGTATGATTCCGGATTCTCTTCTATATCAACATTTTATAGACTTTTTAAAAATGAATATGGTATGACTCCCAATGAATTTAGGAAGGCTCAGAAGAAAATGAAGTCAAAGATTATAGGTTTAAAAAAATAGTTTTTTTTGTTGAAATTAGTATTGTTTCGTATGCATCACTCCTCATTTATCAAGTCAAATTTGAACCGATAAATGAGGAGCGTTATTAATTTGTATATATGTTAATGCTGATTAATAGTATTGAGTTGCTCGAAACTTAATCAAATCCCATGCTGTTGTCAGTTGAGGTTTAAATGAAGTGAAAATGCGGATGAGTTGTGTATTATGCTATCGATCGTATAAAAGATAAATTCGGGAGAATATTAGTTGGTGGTGTCTCTGCTGCTTAAGCCCTATTGATTACTGCAATCTAAAATTAGGCTACGTTTGTTTCTGGTTTTATAATCTCTTGTAGATTGTCAGATAATATTTGACAGTTAATTACTGAGTAAAGGAAAATCAGTTTGTTTTTTGTTTTTACAGATGATAATAATGAAAATCTTCGTGGGTAATATGATTATGTGCTGATATGAGAATATGGAGTGCTCCTGTGGGAGTCATTTGTGCTAAAATGACAATGAAAAAAGATACTGCTATTGTAGTTTTGCCTTGGTTTATCAGCTAGATATTGTTTGGATTATTTGAGTGTTTTTGTTTTAGGAACACAGAATAAAATAACAATGTTAAGACTTTGCAAAAGATTTATTTTAATAAAATAGGCAAAAGTACTCAGCCTGAAAGGGTATACTAGCAGGTAAGAGTTTTAGCTGAAAATAAGGAAAGTAAATTCCTGTAGATAAGGTTCTAGAATCTAAGTCTTGAAGCCTGACTGAAGGGGTAATGCTTTCTATGTCAGTATTTAATATTAAAGAACTAGCAGATGGAGAAAACAGGGTATGAATGTAGTTTTCATATCTATATAGAAAATGAATTTATCAGATAATTTTTATTAATATGGAATTTACAACCAATTCATGTATTAACGTAAACTTAAATTACATTCTTAAAGTACATTATGAAAAAAAACTTTACACGAACTAGAAAGGGTATAAAAAGTTGGAAATTGATTCTGACACTCACTATTCTGTTCATTACTACACTAGGGGTTAAAGCTCAGGTGACTATCGGAGATGGAACTCCTCCTCAAAAGTTTTCAGTATTGGAGATTGTTTCCAATAGTGAAGGAGGATTGCGTTTGCCTCAACTATCAACAGATGAACGAAATGCTATAACCGATGTCGCTTTCAAATCCAATTCTTTGGCTCAAGGACTTTCCATCTTTAACACAACTACAAAATGCTTCGAGTACTGGAACAATACACGTTGGGTAAGCCTCTGTAAGGGAGATGCTGAAATTACTTTTACAGTAGACATTTTCTCTACAGCTTACCCTTGTGAAGGAGGAACAAGTGCACCTACTCTTGCTAAATCATCAGATAACTGCCAAACTTTTGATTTCCTTGTTGTAGTTGGCGAAAGTTTTACTTCTGTTAAAGTTGACCCTGCAACAAAGGAACTTGTCGTATCTGTGGCACGAAATACGACAGCAACAAGTCGTAATGCTGTCATACGTGTCACAAATAAATGCACAGAAGAATATAAAGAATTTATTTTAGTTCAGGATGCATGTACTGATATCTGTCAGCCTTCAGCTCCCAAACAAATCATTGCCGCAAATGCTACGGATATGTGTGCTGCTGGAGCAGTGTATTTACATGTTGTCAGTCCTATTATTGTCGGAGGAGGAAAATATATTTGGACTGTAGATGGTGAAGAAATAACAGAATACAGAGGAAAGAGATACTGTGTAGCAACCAAAAGTGGTGCATACAAACTTTATCTGGGAGCTATTGGCTGTGAAAGTAATGCGTCTGATCCATTGGTAGTTACTCTGAGTGGAACTACTGCACCTCCCGGAGTAGGAAGCGTTAGTGTTACAAATCATGGAGTAATATGTGTAAATGGAAAAGTAATCTTAACAGCCCATAATGTACCATCTGTTTTTGGAAGTTTAGTTTGGTTTAAGGATGGAAAGGAAACTACTAGAACTGAAAACCCACTTACTTTATCGAGTCCCTCGGATGTCGGAGACTGGTATGCAGTAATGAAAAGTGGAACATGTTTTTCTTCGCCTAGTACTATCATTCCCGTATCCTATAATAATAATGCTACAGCATTACCCGAACCAGTAGTATTCGTGAATGGAAGCCCTTTGAATACAGTTATTTTATGTAAAGATGGAGAGGCTGTATTTGATATAATAAATAAACCTGCTTATTCTACAGCAGAAATCTCATGGTATGATGGAAATATTCTTATAGGAAAGGGGCTAACTCTTACTTATAAAGTAACGACAAATGTAATGTCGTTGCGTTGTGTAGCAACAGATATGGCCAATGTCTATTGCGAAACAGAAGTTTACAAATCAATACCTGTTTCGGGTAATACACCACCCGTACCTAGTATAATAGGAAGTACTGAAGTTTGTACAGGTCAATCTGTAGTATTAACAGCGGGTTCCTCTTCCGGAGCTACTAGCTATAAGTGGTATTATGAGGGAACTCTTTTACCATCAGTTACTGGTAGTACGTATAATGCTAGCCAAGCAGGATCATATACAGTACAAGCAGTAAGTGCATCAAATTGTATCAGTGCGCACTCTATACCGCATGAGCTGGCCTTGGGTGTATTGCCTAGTGTGCAATTTCACAATCCACCCTCATCAACACCTCCAAATAGTACCGTTTCGTTTAGTGTAACGAGTATGCATGCTACATCATATATTTGGACTGTCGCAGGCCTAGGAGGTACTAGTACTGATGCTTCCTTTGTTGGAGGGGGCACAACAATAGAAACTTCAGACCCATGGGTAAGTCTTAAGGTCAATGCTGTAGGGACTCACACAGTAACATGTAAAGGAGTGAATAAAGCTTGTGGCACAGGGGTTGTAGCGACAACTGACATCCAAGTTGTTGCTCCAGTAGTATGTAATCCTCCAGGACTAACTCAAACTGGTATAACAATAGTCCCAGGGTCTACAGTAATGGAAGGTACTGGCTTTTCATTAACTGTAACTCCATCAGGAACGGGGCCGTTTGTCTATACTTGGATGCGAGATGGTGTTGTGATCAGTGGTGCCACTAATACCACCACATCATCAACATATTCTGTGGCATCAGCTACGCAAACTCACGCAGGTGTATACACTGTGGATATTACTTCTCAATGTGGTTCAACTCCATCATATATAACTTCAAATGTGGCTACAATCACTGTTACAGGTGATCCTGGTAACATAGTTGTAGATGATGCGGGAGTCCTTAAAGGTCAGGTTTGTTTTGATGTAAATCTAAGTAATTATCAAAGTGGGGCAGAGGCGTGTGGGCTGAAGAGTGAACGTCTAAAAGCAGATTTTTCTAAAAAATATACTTATTCTTTCTTGAATGTGGGAACAGGAAACAAAAATCTGAGGTGGGAGATTGTAGAGCCAGAAGTTAATAAATATTTGGATAGATCTCAATCTACCATAACCAATGTTCCTGGTGCTTTAGTTAATGGTGTAGAATATAAGATTGATCTCAAATTTAAGCCGGAAATAGATAATCTTGTTTTAGGTGACAAGGATGGGAAAATTGTAAAAGTATATGCTATTTATACAGTAGCTGATGGTACAGAAAGAAGTAAAGTGCTAAATATCGTATTCAAAGATTGTAGATGTGCTTGTGGAGCAAATACAACTGCAGGAATTTGGCTGGTATTTATGTGTCATGACCTAGGAACAGATGAAACTTTATCTCCATTAGTCCCTAACCCTGCTTTGATGGGTGATTACTTCCAATGGGGGCGTAGACGCGATGGACATGAGAAGTCAACCAGTACGGCAATTCAGCTTCAGGCTATGGATAAAGATGCTACTACACCATATCAGGTTATAGGTACTTTTCTTGCAACAGCAAGAGGTGATGGTACTGAAAATGACAATAAAGATTGGTTACAAGGGGATTCTCCTTTTGGTCGATGGGGTGATGGAACTGCAACTTCATTAAATCCACTCAAAGGGCCTACTGATCCTTGTCCTGCTGGGTGGAAGGTGCCTTCTGCTGCTAACTGGGAATCTATCTATGGAGGTCCTGCTGGAGGAAGACCAGACCAGGCCACAGCTAATGTAACTAGATGGATAAATTCTTGGGATCTCGGAAATGTTTTTGGAGGATCGGGAGTGATGATTGGAACTTCCTTATTTTTACCAGCAAATGGATACCGAAAAACTTGGGGTGAACCTTGGGAAGTAGGTACTCAATCAGCCTATTGGACTAGTAACATTGGTTTAGAAGAACCAGGAACTGCTCGAGTAGCTATCTATGGTAGAAGTATGGTCTCTCTCAAATCTGGGGAATACGGGCGTGCATCAGGAAGAGCTGTAAGATGTATTCTTGATCAGTAATAATTTTTGATTCATAACTATAATATTTCAATCCTGTCATATATTTTAAATATGACAGGATTCTATAAATTAAAATAACAGGAATAAATTATATGATGAAAAAACAAAATATCTTTTTGGGAGTGATACTTGTGCTTATGCTATCGTCTCTCGGTATTTTATCAGCTCAAACTATAGATACATATTTCCCTAGACACCCTTACAGACCAGTATCAGTTATACTTAACAATGGAGTAAAAGGAGATACTATCTATGATGGAGAGCTGGACGATAAAGGTAAGGTGCACATTTCGATACCAGAATCGTATAAGGGATATAGGGGGCTGATAACTCTGACAGTGGGGTATCGTCCTTTTGTTAATTTTATTGTAGCAGGAGAGGATATTTCTATTAAGTGTGATGGAGACGAATCATTGATGGAAAATACAGAGTTTATTAATTCAGAAGAAAATACGCTGTTTTATAGATGGGCTTATGAGCAACAGAAAAGAATCGAAAAAATAGTGAGTTTAGAGAATACATTAAGGGTACACAGCAAAGAAGACTCTTTTTACGAGTCACTGAGTTCGGAGCTGCAACGATTGAAAGATGAGCAACAAGAATTTGAGCAAATGCTCTCCCAAAGCAATCTTTATGCAGCAAGACTCATCCAGTTACGCACATTGTACAACAACGAGTTACCTCATTTGGCTTATGCTGATATAAAACATCAGACTTACATTAGAAACTATGTGAGAGATTCGTTGGATATCAATAGTCTCTATACTTCAGCGCTATGGTTTGGAGTACTTAATAGTTTAGTACCCATATATGAAAAGGAAGCTTCTTTTCATAGTTCTTTTATAGAAGATATGAGCATCTTGCTGAGCAAAACCAAGAGTGATAGGATATACTTAGAATTAGCTGATAATTTATTCTCTATTTGCCAAGCGATGGGATGGAATAATCATGAGGAAGAACTGGCCTCATATCTTATTAATGGTAGGCATATCACTGAACCAACTGGTAAGATTAAATTATTGTTTTCTCTCTTTAAATTAAGTAAGGGTGTTAAGGCTCCTCAATTGTCACAAGGCATATTACCAAAGAAGAAAACTATTCTAGCTTTCTACGACTCAGGATGTGGTAATTGTACATCTCAAATGAATAAATTAACAGAATTATATCCAGAATTACAGACGCTTGGATATGAGGTTATATCTCTTTCTTCCGACGTAGATAAAGCTCTGTTTGAACACTATGCAGAGAAACTACCTTGGAAAACTAAATATTGTGATTTAAAAGGGTTTGTAGGAAAGGATTTCTCAAATTATGGTATTATGGGAACTCCTACTTTCTACCTATTAGATGAGAAAGGTATTGTTCAAGGTAGATATGCTCGAATAGAAGATATTAAAATACACGATAAATAAAGAATTAAATCTAAAAAATCATAGTGGTAACTTCATCGAATTGCATTTGTAAAAATATATACAAGAATGAGGCGATTTAGAGCACTTTTGAGGTATCTCATTTTTATGATTGGCTTCTTAATCATCATAACCATTTTACGCCTGATTATAGACCATATTTGGGAGAAGCTTGTAAATATTTTTTGATGTGGGCATTTATGATTTTTTTGATATCACTCTGTATTACTCTATAAAAAAGTTCTAAAATTTCGTACATATATCTGGTTTTTCTTTGGTATATATCATATATACAGTCTATTAGTGTCGATATGTGGTGAATTAATAAACAACAAACGATGAAAATGATTAGACAAAACTTAGCGAGCTTACTTATTATTACATCCCTATTATGGACAACGCCTGCAACAGGACAAGTCACGATAGGCAGTAATCTGGAACCGAACAAAGGCTCTTTGCTTGACCTAAAAGAAGTAGATGAGAATTCAACAAAAGGCTTGGGAATGCCTCGAGTAAAATTAATAAATCGTATAATTCCGACAGGAGAAAGCTTAGCTCAAACTATTGCCGGTAATGCAACCGACGACAACTGGGACAAGGTTAAACATATTGGTCTCATGGTGTATAATACCAATCGAGTAGAAACATCGACCAATCGCATCTGTCCGGGTATTTATGTCTGGGACGGAGTAGAATGGCAATCTTTAATGCCTCATAATGCTCCTTTGGAGCGAAAGGTACTGGATCTAACAAAGCCTTTTAGTCAAAGTTTCCAATATTTGGAGTCTGATCCGTCTCAGGCCGATTTCGATGCAAATTTATGGCCTGCCGACAGGCGAGCTGCCGCTTTAAACGGAGAGTATAAACTGGGGCCAACACCAAAAGTATTAGATGTAGAAAATAATGATTATTATACATCCCGCTTTTATGTGGGGTACAAATTGAAGTCCGGAACTTATAAATTACAGCGTAGCTACAAATGTGATCCTTCGGCAACTCCAAGTTGGGAAGACACAGGAGAAATTACTGCTGAGACTGTGAAAATCTTTACCGACGGTGTATGGACTACTGAAAGCATGCGAACAAAGACCATGCCTAACGGAAATTCAATTAAGTATGAACGAACATCCAGCTTTACTGAACCACGATACTATCATCCGGGTCAAACTACTGCTACTCCTCCTGATCCTGGAAAATATCGTAATATGGGGCTAATGTATAATTGGGCAGCTGCAACCGGCATGCAAAATAGTTCAGGGAATAATCAAGGAGGACAAGATCAGAACGACGTATTAATACAAGGTATTTGTCCGGAAGGTTGGCATTTACCTAGTGATCAGGAATGGTTAAATCTGGAAAATGGGGTGATACTTAAAACAAGTACGTTCAGTTCTGTAGCCGATATTATTGCTCCAATGGTAGGATATACTACTGGTATGCGAGGAACTTTCCATGGAAAAGCACTGAAATCAACAACACCAATAGGGTCGGCTACTCCACAAGGCTCAAGCAAGACTGCGGTACAAGGAGGTTTCGATGCTTACCTTACCGGACATTTTCCTGGCGGTGGTGCTGGAAGTAGTGATTACTGGCAGCATGCTTATTTTTGGTCGGCTAGTCGTAATACTGCTAACGATGCCTGGGTACGTCATTTAAGAAGTAAGAAGGATAATGTGGACAATCCTGGTGTATCACGTATAACTAAAGTAATGGATGCACTTATTAATGTCCGTTGTATAAAAACGACAGTTAACAACTGAAAATTATGGCATATTTCATACAATTAGCTTGTAATTCGTGTGTTGTGTAAATGAGACTTTTGTTTATTCTTTTAAAATTTAGATTGTTAATAATAAAAAAGTCCCCTTTTCCTTTATAATTCAAAGCGTACTTGTCATTTATTATTTCAGAGGTACAAACACACAAAAAACATCAGGACATCCCCTTTCTTCAAAAATTTACCTTTGTATCAGAGTATAGTTTATGATAAAAGCTATCAGCTATACTCTGAAGGTAGATGTTTTATAGGCATATCACAGACTAATAGTGTGATTTAAGACAATGAGTATCGTTTTTAATTTCTTCAAATGAGGTTTACTTGTCATACTCAAACAGCCTCTTATTCATATCTTTTAATTAGTTTGAAATCCATTAAATAAACACCACAATATTAATAAGAGGTATACTTTGTTTATAGTCATATAGATTGTCTAGAATTTCCGTTTTATTTTTCGAGTAATTTGTAAAAGTTATTTTCCGGGCACTGCTGTTCGGCAGCTATACTTTGCTCCTGTTCTTCTCGTTCGATAGTCTCGATTCTATCCAACACCTGACTCATCTCATCGATTTTGTACTGCAAATTGTATTTAGCCACTAGTTGTATGATTTCCGAATCAAGGTTACTACGATAAGCTTTCTGCGGGTTCAGTTCTATGGCCCTTAATAGATGCTGTACAGCTTCCTCGTCCTTGTCCATCCGTTGTGTTACTATGGCCAGTAAGTATTCATTGTTATCTGATTCATCGAGTTTAAGCAGTAAGTCGTACGCTCTTCCATTATAACCCATACAGGCTAGGCAAAGTGCCGTATTGTAGTCGGGATAATCTTTCAGTATTTCCAATGCCTCCCAATACTGACGGTTCAAAAGTAGCTTGAGCCCTTCCTTATAACCATCCTTTACTTCCTGTATGATGGAATCATTGGCTGCCATTCCCGGACGACTCACACTAAAGGTGATATCCATTCGTTTGAGCTTGGGATAAATTTCCTCACGGATTATTTTATAGTCTTCTTTATAGCCCCAATGGATCTCTTCTTCGGTTTTATCGGGATGTACTGTGCATTGTATCTTATCTAAAATGAAATCCTTGTTTGGAATATCGTCTCTTTTATGCACTTCGTTGATAAAGCTCTGCCAGTCTTCTCCTTTGGGAATCACTTTTATGATATTGTAAGTGATATTTTCCAGATAATTATTTTGTAAGTAGGCTGCTAGTGATTCCCCTCGTTTTTGTGATAGTTTGTAATTGGTATCGTAGGAGCCATCCAACGATGTCCAAGATGTGATCTCCAGGGAATCCATCTGTAAACCCATCTCCCGGGTCAATTTATGGTAATGGCTCATTATGGTATCCACCACTTGTTTATTGGAGTATCCAGCTTTGCTGTTACCAACTTTAAAATCACTTTTGTTAGGCTTGAATTGCGGATAGATAGTCATCTTATCGAACATATTGCGAAACAGTCTGGTTCTTCGGATAATTAGGGAAGTATCCGCCAGCTGCACTAGCGAGGATATGACATAATGTAAAGTGTCACTGTTAGGCAGGGTAAATCCTCTGAGATCGGTGGCGGTCACTTTCCCGCTCATGGTAATACCTATCTGCTCCAAGCCGGGTGTAACGGGATAATTCAGGGTATAGTAATACAAAAAATCCTTGTCACCACTTATAATACTGTCCAGACGATTATCAGCCTCCATAGGTAAAGGTATTATTCGTTCTTCCATCTCTCGGCGTCGCCGATCTTTATTCTCATTTTCGGTAATTCGATTAAAAAAGTAGCGGTGCTTAGCAATCTCTACTGAGTCTTTCTCTGTAGTGGAGTAATTGCTTAGATCCTCTGGCTTGGGCTCGTTTAAAAAGAAGTCCCGGTATTTTCTGGGAACGTTTTTTTCTGTCAACTCGCGCTGCATGTGGTACATGGGCAGCAGCCCTGCCCGTCTCTCAAATTTACGGGCATATTTTTTAGCAATGCCCGCCGTATCGGCTCCAGTAGTCAGCAAAGCGATTGTTTCTTCATACTGCTTTCGTCTATAGCTGTGGTATAGGTTCAGACGGTTGCCGTCCTTTTGCATATTGTAGTGGCTGTAACGATCCTGCATCATATCTTTCCAGCGCTGATACTTGATAACCCTTTTAAACTGACGGTCGTACAGGTCCCAGTAATGCCCCTGACGACTGCGCATATCTTTGGCGATGCCCTTCCGGTCCAGAAACAGGCTGTCGTAAGCCGAAGGGGCGATAATAGAAGCCTCATAGTCGACAAAGGCCCTATAATCAGCTTTCTGTTTTTCCAGAAAATGCTTGCCTTTAAGTACAACCGGATCCAGAGGCACGACCGAGTCGTTATGCAGCAACTTGGGCAAGAGACTCACCCGCCAGTCGGCGGACAATAGCTCTTTGGGGACGCGGATCATAAAGTCCAAACTGACCTTGCCATTCCTCTCGGGAGCAAACTTCTGTTTTGCCCTTGCTGTTACGGTCACTTCTCTGAGATGTTGTACTTCATTCAGACTGTTCTTACGGGCTTTTTGGATAGAATCCTGCTCGTAGATGGTCATTGATATATTATCCTCATGGCTGTAGCTGACTTTCTCCGACAGCTGTGCCCGTCCTGTGAAATCAACCTTGTTTTCGGGAAGTTCCACATTGGCGCGTTTACTTTGTAGAAATAACTGACGGGTCAATGAATCCTTGCCCCCCTTACAGGAGAAGAAGCCTAACACGATAACTGTCGCAACGGGCAGTATATACCATAAAGTGATAGGTCTCACTCCTTTTCTTTTCTTTTCTTTGGGCTTGTTCTTGGTCCTATATAGGATATATTTTATCATTTCTTAAGATTATCAAAATAAATAAACAATACTTACTGCTGCCTTGTCTGGAACCATCCAGACACCCGATTCTTTGCCGATTTTTTCTCCGCAACGGATGCAAGAATATTTGTTTCGCTTACTCCAGACGGCACCGGCTCCCAGTTCGAACTCAATGTTCCACTGTTTCTTGACTGGGATGCTGTATCCTGCTGAGAAGCCAATCCCGTAGCCCATCCCGTCGTAACGATATTTGCTTCCAAAGATACCCCCGATATTGTAACGACTGATAATGGCATTAGCTCCGAAAAAGAGTCCCCCCTGATAGGTTTCCGATTGCCAGTAGCGGATGCCGGGGAGTGCGGTCATGTTCTTGAATTTCTTGTTGTCCCAAAGTGTCCAGGGGTTGTACTGTACCGGCAAGTGGAGACTCCACTGGGAGTTGATGGCCATAGAGCCTTCCACATTAAAGGTGCCCATAGCTAGCCCCAACACATCGACCTTGGCCGAATAAAATTGAGCTTGTACTCTGTTGCATACCAGTAGCAGCGCAAGAGCAAATAGTAGCGTTTTCAGCTTAGGAACATTATTAGATCGTTTTTTCATTTTTCTGTCTTTTTTCTTTTTTTCAAAAAATGGTGAAGATATTCCTGTTTATTTATATTCTTATAGTTGATGATCATATAGGTGCCCTGGTTAAGGAAAGCCTTCTCACTTCCTGACGCCATCATCCTTATTCGGGAAAGAAGATGGGATGTCTTTTAGGGAGTAGAACTACTTAATCAGAATCGGGCCATAAGTCGGTATCAATTGGAGCATTCCATATACTGACCAGTATGCATATCCACAATATGAGTTCACAAGCGACCAGGAGATATATCATCAATCATTTCTTTTTCAATATTTCCGAGGGAATCTTGTAAAAAGATTTCTATAAAATTAACATCCGCATCTTTGAGTAATACTTTCTTTTTAATATCAAGTAAATAAAGGCAAGGAATTGCTCTCAGGTCATACAACTGTTCTTTCTTTACCTTCTTGTCATAGGCATTTTTCCACGTAGGTGGTATTTGTGGTATATATTTATACCATAGGCTCAAATCCTCATCCGTATATAATGCCAGTATATCCAACATGCCAGATGCCAGTAATTTATTTATTAAAAGAGAAGATTTCATATAAGCAATTATTTCTTTGCAAGCATGACAGTCCGGATTATAAAAATAGAGAATAGTATACTTTTTATTCAAAGAGTAAAGATCGGCCTTTGTCCCATCGGGAAGTGCATACTCAATATTTTGGGTTATATCTCCCTTACGGTTCTTAAGCATCATTATCTGATTGTATTTCGCCTGCTCCTTAACAGCTATATTACTAATAGT
>NZ_JAEPKU010000112.1 GCF_016652235.1 Dysgonomonas sp. Marseille-P4677 | reverse complement strand
AATATTTGGATTGTAATATTGTAGCATATTCATTTAGTTATTCGATAAATAATTATTGAAACAAACTACTTGACAAGCTTTAAGCAAAAATAAGGTGAACCGTAGAATATGGTTGACTATACTTTCTTGAATTATGGAAGGATACAATGAAAACTTAATGAAGTCGATATTCATTAAGATATATATAAATGATTTGTAATTTAGAAAAAGTAACATGAGAAGAAGTGTGTTGCTCTTAATATGTGTGTGTCTCTTTACAGTAGGCACGAAGGCTAAAGAGATTCTGTTAACCAGTCCTGACGGGAAGTTAAAAGTTACAATATCGGATGATGAAGGTCGCCCTTCGTATAAAATCGATTTAGGAAATGAAGTGTTTCTGGATAAGTCTCCTCTGGGATTGAAAACTAATATTGGTGATTTTTCATCAGGGATGAGATTAGATGAAAACATGTTATTTAAGGTTATTGATGAAAAATATGAGTTATCTACTATAAAACATAGAGAAAACCACTACGTGGCCAATGAAGGTATATTTACTTTCCGAAAGGATAATAAATTAATTTATGATATAATTTTTAGAATAAGCAATAATGATATCGCTTTTCAGTATAAACTGTATCCTCAAGGAGATACTTTATGTTGTATTGTAAATGAAGAAAAGACAGGCTTTGTATTGCCCCAAGGAGCTACAACATTCTTGTGTCCTCAAAGCGGTCCTATGGGAGGCTTTGCACGTACTTCTCCGAGCTACGAAACACCATATACTGTTGATGGGCAAATGGGTAAAAACGGTTGGGGCGAAGGGTTTACTTTTCCATGTTTATTTAGAAACAAAGATAAGGGCTGGATTCTGATATCAGAAACGGGTGTTAGTAGCTTATACTGCGGAAGTCGTTTGATAGGCCATGACAAAGGATTGTATACAATTGGTTTTCCTCAAAAGGGTGAATATAATGGAAATGGAACAGTTGAGCCCGGATTATCCTTACCTGGAAGAACACCATGGCGCACTATAACTATTGGAGAAACATTGAAACCTATAGTTGAAACGACTATTCCTTTTGATGTAGTTGAACCATTGTATGAGGCTAAGCAAGAATTTAAATATAGTAGAGGTACATGGAGTTGGATTATAGGTGGAGATGAAAGTATTAGCTATGATGAACAAATTCGTTATATAGATTTTTCGGCAGCTATGGGCTATGAAACGATATTGATCGATGCATACTGGGATACACTGATAGGACGGGATAAGATAGCACAACTGGCTGAATATGGGAAGCGAAAAAATGTTGCTCTTTACCTATGGTATAATTCAAATGGTTATTGGAACGACGCCCCTCAAACACCGAAGAATATCATGAGTAATACAATAGCCCGTCGAAAAGAAATGCAGTGGATGAAAGATATTGGTATTAGAGGAATAAAAGTTGACTTCTTTGGAAGCGACAAGCAGGTAACAATGCAACTTTATGAAGATATTCTGACTGATGCAAACGATTTTGGTTTAATGGTTATCTTTCACGGATGTACATTACCTAGAGGATGGGAGAGAATGTATCCAAACTTTGTTTCAAGCGAAGCAGTGTTAGCTAGTGAAATGTTACATTTTTCGCAAAATGCATGTGATTCAGAAGCCTTCAATGCAACATTGCATCCTTTTATTAGAAATACTGTAGGGAGCATGGACTTCGGAGGTAGTACATTGAACAAATTCTATAATCCTATCAATAGTTCTGAAATGTGGGGTGGACATCGCCGAACTTCAGATGTATTTGCTCTGGCTGTTGCCGTTTTATTTCAGAGCCCTGTTCAACATTTTGCACTAACACCAACTAATTTAACGGATGCTCCAACTTGGGCTATTGATTTTATGAAAAAAGTTCCAGTGACATGGGATGAGACTCGATTTATAGACGGTTATCCCGGAAAATATATTATTTTAGCTCGACGTAGTGGGCAAACTTGGTTTGTTACAGGAGTCAACGCTGAAAAAGAAACATTGAATGTAAAGATCAAATTACCTATGTTTAAAGCAGGAGAAACATTAGTTCATTATAAAGATAATAGCAAATTGGAGGGTAATGTTTTGACCTCAATATTGGATAAAAATCAAATGATCGAGTTGGAGATACCATGTAATGGTGGTGTAGTTCTAGTTAAGTAATCTCATTTGTTATTTATTTTAATTATATATTACCTGTAGTGCATAAATGTAATGCACTACAGGTATATCAAAAGTCTTAATTATAACCTTCGTTTTGCTTTAAATTTTTATTTACATTCAAATCATTTTGGGGTATAGGAAAATATCTATTGTGAGGAAGCCATGTCCGCTTTTCAAACTGATAATAGATGTCATCATCAACAGGCGATGCCGTATTCCCACTACCACGATAATTCCTGTCATTAGGATTATTTGACAACTTAACACCGGTGAATGTATGGTTCAACTCATCTTTTGCAATTTCCCAACGTAATACATCATAATATCGTAAACCCTCAAAAGCGAGTTCAACTCTCCTTTCTTTTCTTACAGCCTTTCTTACCAATTCCTGACTTGGAACATCTTCCATTTTGATCGGAGGTAATTTTACACGATCTCGAATATCATTTATAGTAAGATCCAAGACACTTTGATTTACAGCACTTGGATCAGATTCATTAAGTGCCTCCAAATAACTTAACAATACTTCAGCATAACGCATCAATGGAGTGTAAGTAGGGGTAGCTCCTAAATTATTTGTGATTGAAGGGTCACATCCTTTTTTAGGACAATAGCCGTTGAAGAGAGTAAATTTACTATAGTAATCAGCTGAATTCGCCCCATTAAAACAATCATAAGTTATGTTGTTATATTTTGTTCCCGTAAAACTTCCTAAGGGAGGAAGAAAAATGGATGCATATAAACGAAGATCTCTGTTGGCATAAGGATCATTATCATTATAAATAGTTGAGGTTTTTATGTCTTTCCCATCAATACAGAAGTATTCTTTGACAAGCTCATTATACGGAGCAAACTGATGCCATCCTCCATACGCTGCCTCTGGATATAAGTACTGATAACGTGAATTTGTATATAAATCTTCTACTCCCATGATACAAAAAATAGTTTCAGGACTGTACTCTCCTCCTATTTGAAAAAGCTTTTCGTAACTGTTCTCTCCGTATCTTCTGTCTAACTCGTATTTATTTGAATAGATAATATTTCTCAAGATAGAAGCTGCATCACTCCATTTATTTTGAGCTAGATACACACGACTCAATAATACCTGTGCCGCACCTTTTGTCAAACGACCATATTCACCGGAAGGACGCTCTTCGGGTAATAGACTTATTGCGTTTTTTAAGTCATTCTCTACTTGTGTATACACATCCGATTGAGGAGTTTGATGTATACTGTTTGCCTCCGCTAGAGTAAGAGAGGTTAAAGGCATAGGAACATCATTGAAATGAAATGCAAGATAGAAGAAAAAATAGGCACGTAGACATTTGATCTCTGAAATCCAAATTTCTTTTTTGTCTTCATCCATTGGACAGTTACTAATATTGTCAAGAAAGGTGTTATGTTTAGCTATTTGTACATAGGCATTTCCCCAATACCAACGAATATTACCATTTGTGGCTACTGTATTTGCACTGGCCATTAGAGTTGAGAAGTTTTCTTTTTCAGTTCCATTTCCTCCTGCAAGATCTAGGTATAATAATCCTTGAGGGGTTGCAAAATCATCGTGCGACCATCCTGTCTGGAATCGGTAGCATCCTGTTAAAGCAAGCAGGGCATCGTTTTCTCCTGTCCAGAAGTTTGTGTCCGAGATGGAAGAGTTTGGATTTTTATCAAGTAAATCATTGCATCCGGAGAATACAAGCAGTATAATTATCAGACATATGCTTAGTCTGTTTGTTCTGAATATTATATTTTTCATTTCCATTTTTCGATTGATATGGTTACTTAAAATTTTACATTTAGTCCGAAAGAATATATTCTGTTGATCGGATAATATGAAGGTGCATCGCCTGTTCCTATTTCATTTTCGGGATCCCATCCTTTATAAAAACTATTGAAGGATAAAAGATTTTGTCCGCTTATATATACTCTGATATTTGAGATACCTGCTTTCTTTGATATTGATGAAGGTAAGGTATAGCCTAATTGCAAATTTTTCAGGCGAAGAAAACTTGCATCTCGTATCCAATAATCTGAAACTTGTAGGTTAGTGTTATTCATATTTAATGTCTCGATCCGTGGATATTCTGCCCACTTATTCGGATTTTCCTCCGTCCAGCAGTTATCTGCTTGCCATCTTTGAATTTGCCCCCCATTGTAAAACGCATATGCCATATATGAACCTATCAGACGTTTGTGCCCACCTAGTCCTTGCAAGAGAGCCGAGAAGTCAAATCCTTTGTATGAAGCCGTAAGGTTTAATCCGTAATAGTATTTTGGAGTAGTACTCCCTAATACAGTTCGGTCATATTGGGCATCAACTTTGCCGTCAGAAGTGCCATTTTCTCCACTAATATCTTTATATTTTACATATCCGGGTTTTAAACTGCCCTTGTCAACTAGCTGGTTTGGAGCTTTATCTATTTCATCCTGATCTACAAATAAGCCTTCTGTCTTGTAACCGTAAATTATACCTATTGGTTGTCCCACAATCCTATTATTGTTAATTTCTTCTTTTACTCCATTAGCTAACTTTTCGACCTCATTTTTTACCCAGGTAAAATTAGGTGCAATACTAAACCTGAAATTATTCCCGATTTTTCCATTATATGTCAGATTCAGTTCTATTCCCCGGTTAGATACGGCACCCACATTTGACTGTCCTACCGAACGCCCCATAATACTGGCCGCTTCTACGGGTGCTAAAATATCAGATGTGTATTTGTAGAAATAATCTATAGTTCCACTAAAACGTCCTCTAAATAAGCTGAAATCTAATCCAATATCAGTAATTGAAGTCTTTTCCCAAGTGATATCTTCATTATTATACACCGAAATATAAGCTCCGGGAGCTAAAGTAGCGGGATTTCCAAAAGGATAATCATGTCCTAATGAATAAGTTTGTTGATATGGATATGTACCGATATTTTGATTTCCTAAAACCCCATAAGACAATCGTAATTTTAAGTTATCAACGGCAGAGGAAAGAGACGTATTGTTTTTCCAAAAATCCTCCTCTGTTATTCTCCATCCTCCCGAAACAGAAGGGAAAAATCCCCAACGATTATTTTCTGCAAAACGAGAAGAACCATCGTAACGAAGATTGGCTTCTAATAAATAACGTTCCTTGAGTGAATAGTTGATCCTACCGAATAAGGATACCAAAGCATATTCTGATAGATCACTGTTGTTGGTTGCTGTTGCTTTATCTCCCGATCCCAGTTCGTGAAGATTATTATTTGGAAAAGTATTTCGATAGCCTTCCAAACCTTGGTTGGTAGACTGTTCAAGTGATGTTCCGCCCAATAATTTAAAAGAATGTCCTCCTAATTGAAATTCATATGTACTCAAAGCCTCTAATGTCGTGTAAGTATTGTTTGCAGACCATATATTTAAAGCGCTAGGACCTACTGTCTTAGATTTGTCAAAATAAGTCTCTGCACGATATGCTTTGTCGTATTTAGTCCAATAATTTACACCGGCTCTCCCTGAGAAAGAAAGTCCTTTTATCGGTGTTGTCCATTGTAGCTGAGCCGATGTACTGATATTTCTATTGATGTTTTTGACGAATGATTCTCCTGCCAACCATGCCTGTGGACTATAATTATCTTGATAACCAAATGATCCGTCTGATTTTTGACCTGCGTAGATAGGTCCTTGACGTACCGCATAACCAATAATCTGATCTATACTTTGGGGCTCACCATTGGGAGCAACATACCTGTTGTTATAGGCATTGAGATTGAGGTTTAATGACAATCCGTTGCCTAATTCTGTTTTTAATGCTACCAGTGCTGTCATTCTGCGGTTTGACGTTTCCGGTGTCATCCCATCTTGATTCCTGAAACCAACTGAAATATTATATCCTGTGGTTGCATTTCCACCCTGTATGCTTATATTATGTTGGTGCTGAAAACCAGAACCTTGTTCGAGTAACCATTTTAGATGATTTACGTTAGGATAATTATCAGGATCCGAACCGTCTCTAAACTTCTGAATCTGCTCAGGTGTATAAGCATCCTGTTTATCCATGTTCTGCATAGCCATGTTGTAATATGTTGCATATTCCCAAGAAGGTAAAAAGTCAGGAAGTTGAGTTGGATTTTGCCATCCGAAAGAGGTATTATAAGAAATAAGGGTTTTGCCGGAACTACCCTTTTTAGTTTCAATAAGAATTACCCCATTAGCTGCACGATTTCCATATATTGATGCGGAAGCTGCATCCTTCAAGAAAGAGATACTTTGTATGTCAGTAGGGTCAACATCATCTATACTACCGGAAAGTCCATCGATAAGTACCAGAGGGTCATTACCCGCACTTGAAAAAGTACCGGTTCCCCGTATTTTAACCATAGCCCCTGTTCCCGGGCGTCCAGATGTCTGTAAAACACTCAAGCCAGGAGCTAGCCCCGCAATAGCCTGTGCTGTACTCATAACAGGTTTGTTAGCCAACTCTTCGGCTGAAACAGAAGATATTGAACCTGTAAGGTTTATTTTCTTTTGTGTTCCATAACCTACAACAACTATTTCTTCTAAATTTTTGGTGTCTTCGTAGAGAGTGATGAGTAAAGGATTGAAATTTTTGACTTCTATTTCTTGCTGAATGAAACCAATATAACTGATTCTGATTACTTCTCCTGGCTTTACTGAAATGGAAAACTCTCCATTTATATCAGTAATAGTTCCTACATCAGAATTTTTTGACACAATACTTACTCCAACTAAAGGGTCTTCTAAAGGGTCTAGAACTTTGCCTTTTAACACATTTTGAGACTGGGCTATCATGGGGTTGCACAGTCCGAAAATTATGACAACCAAGAAAGTTGTGATAATCTGCTTTGATCGTTTTTTAAGTTTGTTTTTCATAAATCATGTTTAAATAAAATTGAATTTTGATTTACAATAATATAAATCGATAACTACCACAGAAAAGGTTACAATTTGGTTTTAGATTAAAATATAAGGTTATCTTGCTATGTGGGTCCAGACATTTTCCCCGCTTTTTAATTATCTATCAGATCATTCAATAGCATTGGGGAACAATTACAAATGCAAATATATAGTACCCATTATATGTCATTGTTGAATAATTGCGAGATGTAATAGGATAATATCGATTATGTGTTTTTGAACATTAATTCACAGTCTTAAATAGCCAAGATATTTTGAGGAGATATAAGGATGATTATCGATTTTTAGTACATTTGTAAATGCTGTTTTTTATTTAATATTTTACTTTATGCTTAAATCTATAGACGAATTATACTTGTTGGTACTGAATGTAGGTTTAGCGGTTCACAATGCAGACTGGAACTGGAAAGATGTCAACAGTCCTTTCACTCGATTGTATTATGTAACTGAAGGTAATGCCAAGTTAATATTACCGAGTGGAGTACAAAACTTAAAACCCGACCATCTTTATCTTATTCCGTCATTTACAAAGCATGATTACGAGTGCGACTCCTATTTTTGCCATTATTATATACACATCTATGAAGATATAAAGTCAGGTATCGGACTTTTAGACGATTGGAGTTTTCCGGTAGAAGTACCGTCTCTGAAGACAGACAAGGATCTTTTTGCAAGATTATGTGAAATAAATCCATTTATGAAATTGAAAAGCTCGAATCCAGCTAGTTATGATAATAATCCAACCCTCATACAGAATATAATAAAGAATAAGCAACGCGCCTTTTGCGATCAAGTAGAATCTAGAGGAATCACATATCAGTTGTTATCACGTTTCCTTAAAAATATCAAGCCTAAAATTGAGATTGATGACGACAGAATACATAAAGCTCTGTCCCACATCCGAAAAAATATTCACAATTCGATAACTATCGACGACTTATCCGAATCGTTACATATGTCGAAAGACCATTTTATACGGCTGTTCAAGAAGAAGGTGGGTACAACACCACTTCAATATATCAATCAGAAGAAAATAGAAAAGGCACAGTTGATATTGATTGCCAATGATATGTCTATTAAAAATATAGCCTATATGTTAGCTTTCGAAGATCATTCTTATTTCAATCGTCTATTTAAGGCATCCACAGGCTTGACTCCTCAAGAGTACAGAAATATTCATATGAAAGGTTAAGAATAAGATATTTAAAAGTAAAAACCCGAATCGGAATTCCGAGTTCGGGTTTTTACTTTCTTTATTATCAAAATATATTAGTGTTTTTATGATATTTTTAAAACAAAAGAAATATCATTTACTCTTTCGCCTGATGGCAACTCTACAACTAATCCTTCTTTGGTTCTTGTGTGCTTTATCTTTTGATTGCTACCAACTAACTCTATGCTATTGATATTTTGAGGATATAAAGGGTTACCTTCTGATAATGATTTTATAAGAACTTTTCCAGTCTCAGGATATGCTAAAATATGGGCATACAGAACATCTTTTTTTGTCACAAAACGTATATCTTCAGAGGTATAAGGCTTATGCTTACCTTCATTAAATCCTTGAGCATGCAATGGATTTGATGTTTCTGCCACCGGACCTTCTCCAAAGATTTTCCAAGGGCGTGTTTCAAAAACACTTTCTTCGTTTATTTCCATCCACTTAGCTATATCTTCTAAAATAAGTAATTCTTTATCGTCTATGCTTCCATCACCACGCATAGGTACACTTAGTAAAAGATTACCATTTTTGCTAATAATATCAATTAGCATATGTATAACTGTTTTAGCAGACTTATATCTGTCATTATCATAGATAGAACGTTCATAATGCCAATGTCCTAAGCAAGAACATGTTTGCCATGGCTTTTCTTGGATTTGATCTGGAACTCCCTTTTCCACATCCCATACTAAAGCTTCTTTTTGTTCTTCGGTCAGTATTTTAGCAAATACTACAGCTTCGTTTTTACCATTATTCTCTTTTATACTCTTGTTGTAGAAATGAGATACTACTTTCAATCCCACATCGCTAACCGGCCATAAAGGCATACTTGTGTCATCGTAATAGACTAAATCCGGATTATATTTATTGATAAAATCAATATTTCGATCAAAAAAGTTCTGGAAATATTCTTCAGTTGGTACTGATGCACCGTCTCCCCAAGCCCATTGACTATGAATGCGTCCTGTGTTTTCGCTCTCTACACTTAGAGGGTGGTTTTGAGCATATAAATCTTGTGGGTCATATCCTTCCCACCATTTACCTTTTCCATCTTCTTTGGTCAATTTTCCATCATAAGATATTCCGGCCTTAGGTCCTTTTTTATCTGCTCTTTGAGCCGTTTCCATCCAAGTCCAGGTATGTGCAGAATGGATGCTTATTCCAAAATAGAGACCATTCGATCTTGCTGCTTTTTCCCATCCGCCGATGATATCTTTCTTAGGACCCATATTTATGGAATTCCATTTTTGATATTTACTATCCCACAAATCAAAATTGTCATGATGGTTTCCCAGTGTGAAGAAATATTTTGCTCCTACTTTCTTATATAACGCCATTAAATATTCGGGATCCCATTTGTCAGCTTTCCATAAATTAATAACATCTTTAAAGCCAAACTCTGATGGGTGACCATAGTTTTCTACATGCCAATTATATTGATGGCTTCCTTCATCGTACATTCCTCTGGCATACCAATCTCCTTGTTCTGGCTGACATTGTGGTCCCCAATGTGCCCAGATTCCAAATTTAGCGTCGCGAAACCAATCCGGAGCTTGCTTATACTGAGACAACGATTGCCAAGTGGGCTTATATTGCCCCTCCAACATTACTTCATGCTTTGGAGAAGAGCATGAAATGAAAATCATGTTCAAATAAATAAAGGTTAAAAGTAAATTGTTTTTCATATCATTTCAATTTTTTAGATTTCTCTATTTACCATACTTTCGGTTTGCTTTGTTGAGCCAAGGGGGAATATTTGTTTCTTTTTTGAAATATTGTTTAGTTTGAAAATTATATTTCTTGAACCGCATGGCTCAAATCTTATCTCTCCATTTTGCTTAATAAGAGCTTCTATTCCTTCTAATCTTAACCTATATAACCTTTACACAAAATAATAAATTATTACTGAAAGGAACTTAATATTATTTAGACATAAGATAGAACAATATCGACAAATGGAATGAATAAGGAGATATTTATGAATTTAGTATTTATGAACGAGATGAAACCATCTATTTCTTTTACGTTGTTTTGTCAAACAATATAAAGTTACACCAAGTTCTATTATTAGATAAAAAATATAAAAGGTATATATAAAGAATCTTAGAGAGTTTCTTAGATAATAGAAAAAGATAGAGCTAATAATAACTCTATCTTTTTAAAAAATATATTTATTTCGATGAAGTTAAACTATTCAAAACTAATCCAATCAATTTCTATATGGCCATTATCGTTACATGATAAATATAGATCATTGACTCCTGTAGAAAGGTTGTCTAGAGGAGCATTGATTATTGTCCATTGAGTATTTTGAGGTATTTCTATCTCTGATATTACTGGATTATTTAGACTATTGAGCCTAATTTGTATTTTTCCTCCGGTAGGAGAATATACTCTGGCTTTAACTTCTTTCAAATTTGTATCCCCAAAATTTACCTGATTGTATTGTAACCATGCACCACTTGAATTGAAGATTGTTTTCCAACCTTCAAATTTGTTGTCCTTATTCAGGAAATCAATGGTTACTCCGTTATCACTAACTTGACTGTATCGATCTATTTGGATTTGTCTTTTAGCTTCTGTTATGCCAACGCCACGTAATGTTGGAATGACTTTTTGAATAGTCCCATCGGAATTAAAGAATAAAGAGTCGATACGAGTAGATCTATTTTTGTCGAACTCTGGTGAAAAATCGTTGTGATGATAGAACAAATACCATTGGTTTTGATATTCTACGATGGAGTGATGATTTGTCCAACATTCCGAAGGCCATTGTTCCATAATGAGACCTTTAAACTCGAATGGTCCCATTGGACTATCGCCCATGGCATAGGCCAGTGTTTCGGTTTTATCTTGTACCCAAGGGAATGTATAGTAATATTTACTATTGCGCTCAAAAACAAAAGGACCTTCTTTGAATCCTTCAGGTAAGCCTTCTATCTGAATCGGTTCGGAAGCTAGTTCCAGCATATTATCTTGAAGTTTAGCCATTGACATGCCTTGCCCCGACCAATAAATATATGCCTGTCCATCTTTGTCTATAAATACACAAGGATCTATACCTTTGATACCCTTTATAGGTTCAGCTTGTGGAACAAATGGCCCATAAGGTTTATCTCCGACTGCAACCCCGATAGCAAAGCCACGTCCATTACTGCTTTTAGGGTTTGATGGGAAATAGAAATAATATTTTCCGTCTTTGAATACACAATCAGGAGCCCACATAGAATATGACTCCGGTGTTACCCAAGGTACATTTTCTTGGCTTACAATAACGCCATGATCTGTCCAGTCCACTAGATTTTCAGAAGAAAAAACATGGTAGTCGGCCATACAAAACCATTCTTTCAGGCGTTCTATCGGGCTAGGGATATCATGTGAAGGATAAACGTAAATCTTTCCTTCGAACACCCTAGCCGTAGGATCAGCTGTAAACTGATTATTTATAATTGGATTCTGAGCATTCAGGATACTCGCTATCGCAAAGATGGTTGATAGGAATAATAACTTTTTTACCATAAAATCAAAAATTTTATTTGAAAATCTTTTGAGCGGTTTCATTTAGATAAATACGACAATTCATCCAAGTGTGTCCACCCTGTGTAAATTTCTTTTCGTAGGAAATTCCCTGTTCATCCAATTTTTTTATAAAGTTTAAAGACCATTCGTACAGAAAATCTTCTGTGCCACAACCTAGCCAAAGCAGCTTTAGTTTAGATTTCAACTCTTTGTTTGGAGCATAAATTCCATTTTTGAAGTTTTTCTCTGCTTGTTGAGCGTTTACTGCGGGAGCGAAAGCGCAAACGTACTCAAAAATTTCAGGATGCCCCAGTCCGGCATGTAAGGATTGGTAGCCTCCACGAGAGAATCCTGCTATTGCACGACTGGAAGGACTAACTTGGACTCGATAATTGTTTTCGACAAAAGGGATCACTTCATTAATTAACTCCTCTGTATAGTCAAACGAATCTTTTATTCTTGTGTTAACCTTGCCTAGATAGGTCATACGAGGATTAGCATAGGGCATCACAACTATCATTGGTTTTGCTTTACCTTCTGCTATCAGATTGTCGAGAATGAAATTAACTCGCCCTACTTTGAACCATGTTTCATGAGTATCAGTTGCTCCATGCAGAAGATAGAGTACCGGATATTTTTGATCGCTTTGAGGATTATAACCCGGAGGAGTGTAAATAACCAGAGGACGTGTATCGTTTAATGTTTTAGATTTATAGAACTTATAGGAAATCCGGCCATGAGGAACATCTCGAACCGAGTAGATTGCGGATGTTGTGCTTGGGATATCAACCAAGCTATGTTTAAACTTCTCGTTTGGAAAAATAAGGATATTGCTCGGGTCTGTTACTGAAATACTGTCTACTGCGAAGAAATAAGGATAAAGGTCGGGCTGTATAGGTAATGTCGTAACACTCCATATACCGTTTGAATCTTTAGTCATTGGTAGATTTTCTTTTAAGAACTGTGCATTCAGTTGTACCTGTTTGGCATTAGGTGCATGTAACCTGAATGTTACTTTATTGTCTGCATGTACTTCGGGGGATACAATCATTTGCCCTCTTATTTGTGCGTCGATTTGAACGACACAATATATATGAAAAACAAATGATAATAATAAAATGGTTGCTGTTTTTTTCATATCATAATTTTTTATTTATTCTTTTTTCTATTGTTATTTCTGAAATAACAATCTAGCAGACTCGTTCAAATAAAGTTTCGCATTCATCCATGTGTGTCCGCCGCCCGTAATCATAGTTGTTGTCTTGATTCCGTTTTTTTCCAGTTTGTCCATGAAGAGTTTTGCTTTTTCGTAAAGAAAGTCATCTGTACCTACACCAAGCCAGTATAAGTTTATATTTTTATTAGTTTGAGCAGGATTTTGAATGAAATGTTTGAATGTGGATTCAAAGTCAGTAACATTTCCTGCAAAAGAAGAATATGAACACAAATAAGTGAATTTATCGGGATTGTTCATGCCAATTGTCAGAGCTTGATTTCCTCCTCTGGAAAAACCACCAATGGCACGACTCTCTGCATCGTTTATAGTACGATAATTCTTTTCTATATATGGCATCATTACATTGAGAAAATCTTCACTTAGGCGTTTGCCGGCTTCAGTTCCGCGTGGATCACCGGTTTGAAAATAGGCAGATGGATTCCCGTAAGGCATTACTACAATCATAGGCTTAGCCAATCCTTTGGCGATCAGGTTGTCGAGAATGAAATTGGCTCTACCTACTTTAAAATAGGTTTCTTCAGTATCTGTTGTCCCGCTAATCAAGTAGAATACAGGATATTTCTCATCTGGTCTTTCGTCATATCCTGGAGGCGTATAAACCAATACACGTCCAGTGGTTCCTAATACCTCCGACGCATAATAGTCATAATTGACTGTGCCGTGAGGTACATCTTGGATGGCATGTATCAATGCTGTGTCACCTTCAATGTCTACAATACTCGCTTTGAAAAGCTCGTTTTCGAAGTAAAAAGGGTTACTATCATCCATTACTTTAACCCCATCGACAATAAAAGCATAAGGATACATATCGGGATCTATGGGGCCTAGCGTAATACTCCATACACCCTTTTCGTCTTTTACCATTGGGGCAGTACCTTCCATAAATTGAGGGTCTATTTCCACTTTTTGGGCATTCGGAGCTAAATAGCGGAAAGTAATAGTATTGTCGGCATGTACTTCTGGTGAGACAACCATCGGATACCGTTGTTTTTCGTCTTTGGTATTCTTACTACATCCGGGAAGAAATATCCAGAATATAAAACAAATAGTTAGAATTTTTTTCATGATATAAGAT
>NZ_JAEPKU010000111.1 GCF_016652235.1 Dysgonomonas sp. Marseille-P4677 | reverse complement strand
AAATAAAGAGGTATAGAGATTATCTCTATACCTCTTAGCGGAAGTTATCTACTTCCTAATGAATGTAGTCTGTAAAAAGAATGTGAACATATTTTCGTTTAGTAATATAATTCAGATACACATTTTTTCAACTCGACATGTAAAACGCCGTTCATATCAATAATCCGAACTTTATCTTCTCTTAATAACCAGCCCAATGCTAAAAAAATAAGAGAATCTTTACAATTAGTAAACTCTCCGATCTCTCTTATAGATAATTTACCTTTATCCGAAAGTAATAACCAGATAGTTCCTGATTTATTTCCTACATCATCTTTCGACATAACCATTTATTTTATAATTTGAACAAAATAGGTTTCATCTAAAATTGACAAGGCTGGCTATTTAGGAATCTTAATCTTCTGTCCGGGATATATGATGTCAGGATCTTTTATTACATCTTTATTGGCTTCAAATAATTCTTGCCATGTCAATCCCGGATAAAGTTCAGCTATCTTGCTTAGACTATCTCCAGATTTAATTTCATAAAACTGAGAATCTTCTATCTCTCCTTCTTCGTCTTCAGGTTTTTCGTCTTTTACTTTGATATCTAAAACCATATCCCCTGATCGCATATCCTGATCGATCTGATTATATAGATCCCATAATTTTTCTTTTATGTACTCGCTTGTTGTTCCAGAAATATATAATACTTCATTATTTTCGGTAATCGAAAGATCTTCAATCTGTGATTCTTGAGCAGAGTCTATAACTTTGCGATATTTACTTTGTAAGTTCATCATTATTTTAATTTTATATTGTTTATAACTTTTACCGGGTTGAATTCATTTACGATTTGCATTACCTTGATCAAATCACTTCTCTTTAGGTCGCCACTAAGAGTGACTTCACCGTTACTGACTTCAACTTTGACTTCTTTGAACCCCTCTGATTGTAATTTCGATTCAATTGATGATTTAAATGTATCGTCCGAATTTATTACAGGTTCTGGACTAGTAATGTCGCTTTCGCGAACCGTAATATTATTTACTACACCTTTTACATCTTTTACGTTATTTACATCATTTTCTACAGACATTTTTTCTTGTTGTGATTCTACTGTTCCATCTAGTATCACGACTCTGTCTTTCACCGAAGTAACTATAGTGCTGTTGTAACGTCCTTGGATAACTCTATCTACATCTTTTTTCAAAACGTCGTCATTTTTTCTACACGACTGCATCGCCACACCTGTAATCATGATACAGGCAATCATAAAAAGCATTTTTTTCATAATCATTTAACTTTTAAATTAATAATACAATTCTTTACGATCATTACCTCATTAACTATCTGTATATAGAAGAAAGGTGTCGATCCACATATCTTTTTATCGAAGATGGTACTTAAGCATTGCTGCAGATATTTCTATCAAAGAATAAGTTTCAGGTAATCGGGAATAGCCATTAAGCATTCCCCAGTCGTGAACAACGCCATTGAAGCTTTAATTTTACCGAATATCCATCTTGGTTATTTTTTTTTCAACCTCTTCTATACCGGATAAGTTCACCTCTACTGACGACTGAATATTTTCCAGCACTTTCCTCGCTTCTATAATGGGTAGTGATTCAACTGGTTGATTCCCGGCATTGAGAACTTTTAGATATTCCTTTGTTTGTTGGCCTAAATGCGGATCATCTAAATAAGTCGGAGCTTTATTCATAATTGTAAGAATTATTTATCACTAAAGTTTCTTTTTAATAGTATCAGCCACTTGCTTGATCTTCTCTTTAACAGTATCAGCATCTCTTTTCATGTCCTTCTTTGTTTCGTCCCAGACATCTTTGGCTTTATCTTTACCTTTTTCTATTTTGTCTCCTGCTTTGTCGGCTGCTTCATTCACTTCTTTTTTTACATCTTTGTATGTATTTTCTGTATCCTTTTTAGTTTTTTCGCTGCAAGAAACCGATGAAAATAATATTCCACCAACAAACAATAAACTTAATATTTTTTTCATTTCTTAAAGAGATTTAGTTTAGCGTGTAAATGTCAATAGCTCTTTATTGTCTTTTCTTATAACCAGTATGTCATCTTCAAGATTAATATCCATACGACCATTGAAAATTTTGACAAACTCTTGTTCCATATCCATTTTATCACAAACCATTCTGGTTGTGGTTAAAGATTGAACTTCAAGTACATTCTTCGAAAGAAAAAACAACGCATTGTAGGTATTACAACTCGTATTGCCGCTTACTTGGTTATCCGGGAAATTAAATTCTAATGTAGGGATTTGCAGCGAAGCATCTACTTTGACATTGTCTCCGTCGATAGTTTGTAATTTCCAAACACCAATGAGATCGCTTGAGCTTAATGGTTTGGAACGATAAAATATCAATACAGGTTTATCATCCTGAGTAAATATAAGTTCTCCATTCATCATGGATAATTTTGACGATTTATTTAAGAGTTTGAAAAACTGAGTTTCGTCACTGCTTCCCGAGCATATATTTTTTCCTGATTCTATATTGGGTGCCTCGAATTTGCCACCTCCATAGTTGAACTTACCACTAAACATATTACAACCACTGTTTCCCGATATTTGCTCAATATCAAAGTTGAATATGATGTAAGGCGTCTTATTTGTAAACAGTTCGCTTGCCGGACGATTATTAATGATCTTTAATATCCATTTATCCGTTAGCTGTTCCTTTGGGACATCCTGGGCATTTATTTGGAACACAAATAATACGCTTATAAGAAGAACTATATATCTTAGAGTTTTCATAATCTATTTTTATTTAATAATTATTTATTTATTCTATATAAAGGATAACCGCACGATTCCATTCATCTACACTGAAAGGGGGATTTGCCTGTCCTTCCCACTGTATATTGACACGGCTTTTGTCGATACTGTATTTACCTATAATCAGGTCGGCTACATTTTGAGCTCTTTCTCTGGAAAGTTTTTCGTTGATGGTAGGAGTGCCTGTAGCTCGGTCTGTATATCCTACAATACGGACTTTACTATTCGGGTTATCACGTAGATATTTGGCAACATTATATACATTTACTTCCTGATGTGGTTCAACCTTAGTTTTGTTAATGTTGAATAAAACGACATTGTTTACAGGTTCCTGATTCACTTCTTTTATTACCTCCTTTACAACTACTGTAGGTTCGGGACGTGACACCACCTCCGGGCGCTGTGCTAATCGTTCTATCTCCATACGCTGAGCATTGATCTTATTGTTCAGTTCGTCGATTTCACGTTGGTCTCTTATAATAGCTTCCGTAAAAGTAGCTTTACTGCCGATATTGAAAACCAGACTGGCAGATACTGTTCCCAGTACATCATAGCCTTTGCTGTCTGTTCTTAAATCTGATTTATTCCGCATCAATTTTCCCGACATTTCAATATCAAGAGCAGCGCGTTCTGAAAAACGAAAACGGTGTATAATACCTAAATCTACGGTTGCACTATTGATATGATGAGGTATGTCAAAATTTTCCGGAAAATTCTTATAATCCCATGTGTATGCCCATCCCATACCTATATAGGGGATAAAATTATATACCCTTTTAGCATTATAATTACATAAATAGTCCGTCATATTCCATAAGAAGTTCAACTCTGCACCTACATACCTTTGGCGACTCATCAAATTAGCATTCTCGTTAAATGTATGAATATTCGTACCTCCTGTTAATTTTAGCCGACCGCCATAATATGGATTGAACCATGTCCCTAGTTGGAAATTAGGAGTTACAGTCAATCGCCTGAAGAACTTCGCGTCAGCATCATGATCACCAAAGTATATATTAGCACCTGCTCCTGCACCAATAAACCAGTTATCCCAGAAGCCATTTTTCACAAATGTTGTATTTTTCCCTAAATCGGTACTGAATCCGTCTTTATCCTGGGATAAAATCATTCCTGTTATTAATAAGAACAGGAATAAAAAACTAATCTTTCTCATCTCTTTATTCTGTTAATTAATATCTTACAATAAATATTAGAATCTATATCCGTACCCTAACATAATAGAGGCATTATCATTATCTCCCAGCATGAATTTTACTTCTGCATTAAGAAAGCCTTGCGGGCTTATCTGATAACTGATACCACCGCCCAGATTGAAAGCAAAATCGGTGCTGCTATGAGAATCGGTCTTCACTTCATCACCATCAACTATTACAGTTTGTTTTCCGTAGAAATTGTTTTGCATACCAAAACCGGCTAATGGATATACTGAAAACCGGTCTTGAGGGAAGTAGAATACATAGTGAGCATTCAGCATAACATCTAATCCGGTTACCTTATCTTTGGGAAAGTAGAATGCTATATCAGGTGCAATACGGATGTTTCGCATCAGATTATAACGTCCTTGAAGATCAATGCCAAATCTTTCAAAGTCGGTTTGATATCCTACATGGCCTACTACAGCGAAGTCGCTGGCTTGAGGTGACCTGAATTGTGAAGTTTGAGCGGATAGGCTCAATACAGCAGCAATAAAAGCTGCTAACAATAGTCCTTTCTTCATAAAATCTGTTTTTTAATTATAATAATAAGTTATATATAAGCTAATTATAGCTATTGTTGGGCTCTTGGAGATATATGTACCACCCCCTATTTGCAAGAAATTACTTACAAAAAACTTTAATGGGTTTATGTGGATATCCCCTGATGAAACTATATAAATACCTAATGTAAATTATTAACGATGATATATTGGATAAACCCTCATATCAAGTAATCTTCTATACTAATATTAGTCTTTTAGACATTGAAATAGCACCTAAAGCTTGTTGATGATCAGCGATAGATGCAAAAATTATCATATTCAACAAAACTTGTGGATGGATGAATTTTTCTAAATATTTATCCATTGCTTCAGAAAAGAGGACATAAGATTTAGCTAGATCACCTCCTAATACTATAACCTGAGGATCGTAATTACACAACAAAATTGATATAAGTCTTCCGACTAAAGAACCTAGTTCATTCCATATTTCATGGTCGGAATCATCAGCCATTTCATCTTTATAACTTCTGATTAAAAAGTTAAGATCCTCCATCGTACGTACAAAGCTGCTTCTGTATATACGGACACAATCATAAGAAGGAAACGATAAACATTTAGCATTAGAAAATGTATTTCTATTTTCATAGAATATTTTATTATTAACAATAATACTGGTTCCTACATTAGGTCCTAACAAAATGCACGCAATGTCTTTAAGTCCCTTGCACATACCATAATATTTTTCGCCTAAGGCAAAACAATTAACATCATTATCAATCCAAACTTTCGTGTTAAATTCGTCTTCTAATATTTTTTTTAGACCCATTCCTTTCCAATATGGGATGTTATTTATGTCAAACATTATTCCTTTTTTCGCATCAATCTTAGATGGTAAACTCAAACCGATACTTTTTATATTGGATTTGCCGACACTATGAATAGACATTAATATCTTGTCCATTATAGCTCTATTACAATCCCTCTTAATATTGGATATTGGTTTGTCTATAAAATCTAGAATCTTATTGTCTTTTTCTATAGCCATACTCATGCTTTTATAACCAATATCTAACCCCAATTTCATAATAACAATCTTTTAGTTAATACTCCGGTTCTACAGACAATACATATTTGAATATATGTGGACGCATATGTTTTTATATGTCACTCTATTATTTTCTGTGTGACAAACCATTTTGAAAGTTGCTCTGCATTATATGTTGCAATATCCAATCCGGCATTGGCTGCTTTATCAAAATAAATGTTGGCTTTCTGATATTCTTTCTTCTGAATATATGCTACCCCTAAATTATTCCACGCTTCGGGTAGATCTATAGCTTCCAGCTCTTTTATAGCAGTATCAATGTTGCTATTTTCTAAAGACAAAGCTGCCGAGTTAAGCCGTGCAACCGGATCACTTGGATATATACGGGTCGCTATTTCAAAAACATGTTTAAATTCTTCGCTGTTTTTAGGATATGAATTGGCAACGAAATACATTTCATTAAGACTGAGATATTGCGGTTTATTCTTTATTTGTTCCTTAGCCTCGTCTAAACTAAAACTTCGGGCAACGTAAGAGATGGTGTATTCATTTCTACGAAGTGGAGGATAATAGTCATGAAGTAACATCCTATACGTTTCTCCGCCCGATAGTTGTTTTAGTTTATTCTTTCGTACTTGTATATCTGTTTCATTATCTATAATATCCAGTATTTCCTGCTGGTCTGTTATATTTAGTTTTGCGACTATATTTCTTAGTCCTTGCCAGTCTTCTCCTTTCCAGTCTATTTGAATGGTTGAAGGTGCTATTGAATGATTATTGCTCAAATAGCTGACAAAGGATTTGGCCCTGTTCTCCGAAAGGGTTGTGTTATGCTCTGAATTACCCTCCGGTGATGCATATCCTGTGATAAGAAATTCTGATACGGTAAGATTAGGATCGGCTTGTACCTCCTCTATAATTTTGGCTACTTCTGATAATACTTGTCTATTGTTTTCAAAATCCTGTAATATTTCAAATCTGTTTACTTTGAAATTTAAACGGGCATTATAGGTATCGCTCCGTCTTTTTATATCTTCTGCTGCGGGAGTTACATAAGAAACTATATATTCAGGATTGAATAACGGAGGCAAGATCTGAGCCACACCATAATTGTCGGCATATCCTTTTTCGCAAGCACATCCTATTTTTTCCTCTTGAAATGCCAAAGTACTACCATGCATCCATTGATTGTAAGGTAATGTAAGATTCAAAGGGATGTATTGCTCACTATCTTTAGACACTATTAGTTGAGGAGAGGTTGGAAATTTATATGTGCCGAACTTTAAAGCTCGATCCAATGCTTTTCTCCTTTTTGATCCGGTTATCACTATCGGTTCGAATGTGAGTATAACCACACTATCAGCTGTTATTGCCATAGGAGTAAGAATTATCATTTCCTGAGAATCGAGGTTTATATTTTCTATATTAATTCTCAGTGCTATTTGTATATTATCTCCATCTCTGGTGATTTGAGCTTGTTCAGACTTTATTCCGCTAGAGGTGGTTCCCTGTGCATCTATTTCTGCTAAAGGCACAAGCATTGAGAAAACAAGAATGAATAAGTATATTTCTTTCATATTAGCTGTATTTAGTGAATGAGATAAATAAACGAGATAGATGCTTTGGTCGGTCCCCAATAATTATGTTGTCCTGAATCTAATTTAGGTCCGCAATCGGGGCAGTTATATTTATCATAGTCCAAAAGGGTGTATCCCGCACCGGCTGATATTTCCAGATTCCAATGTTTACCAAGTATCCATTGATAGCCGATACTAACGCCTCCTCCATAGAAATGACCTTCGTATCGGTAGCCTTCCAGGTTTGGAAATATGCCAAATGGAAGATGCTTGCCGGACACACTGAATTCGCCCCCATGAGCATGAATCCCGAAAAATGTACCATTAAATTTTTCACAAAGCCAAAGGCGGTATTCTGGCTGTACTAACCAATGTTTAAACTTTTTATGATCACTAAATGTAAATGGATTGTAACCGACATTTAGGTCGAGGGTGCTCTTTTTACTTAGCCCGATTTCAAATCCTATATTGGGAGTTAATGTTGCATCATATACAAGATTGTTTTTTATTCCAACATGTTGTGAAAAAACCGACATTGAGTATATTACTAAAATCAATATTAAAATTTCTTTTTTCATTATATATTTCTTTATAATTGCTTTTATTACTCTATACCTACTTCGCCGCCGGATGAGGGGCCATCCCAGTCGCTATCCATATCGATTTCGAAACTAAGGTATCCGTCATTAAATGTTACGGATATGTCTAACAGTTGGTTTCTTCTAATTTCAAAATCATCTGTTATCATTTGGCTTATATAGGGAGTGGCTTCATCTTCTTTGTATATATTGAGATAATAAATGGATTTTTCGTTTATCGGGGTTGGAAATGTTCCGATAATATAATCACCATTAACCGTTTCGTCTTTTAATTCAGTCAGAGAATATTTTCGAGATGCTTCGCCGGCTACTTTATAATCACCTGCTATCCAATATTCCATGTTAACGTTTTTCATAATTATCTCTATATCTGAAATATTATTAGGCAGATTGTTGAAAGTACATCTCACAATTCCATGTGTTCGTTTTAATCCGACTTCATACTCCATCATATTATCAGAATCAACTGAAAAAGGGAATACAGCAGAAAAGAAATCTTCCGTATCTTCACATCCTGGGAAAGTAAGTAGAAGGTTCTCTATATTGGTTGAATCTCCACGTAGAGATTTTTTTGTGCAATTAGCAACAAAAACGATATTGTAGTTTCCGTAATCTAAACCAGACAATAGGAAAGAATATAAAGGACCAGAAGTTTTAGTGAATTTATCAATTATACCTTGTTCATATAGTAGTCCTTCTTTGTAGATAAAATAGCGTAAATGATTGACTCTGCCCAGAGAACTATCTTCCCGATCATCAAGAGGATTGTCAGATTGATTGCGAAATTTTTCGACAAATAGGTCGATTTTTACACTGCCAACCGAATGACATAGGTCTTCTCCGTCTTTCAAGCAGCTTGAAAATAAAGTGATCAGTAACAATATTCCAATTATTTTTATACTATAAGTCATAATACTAAGGAATTTGAAGAAAATTAAATTCTGCATAGCTATTGAATATTTCTAACGGACTTTTAGGCTTTGTTCCATCCATCTCCAATACTAAATTGGTTGCAGGAGGTGATCCCTCTATTATTTCTGTTTCCGTCCCAGGCCTGAATATTATACCGTCTATATTATTATGGAGAAGTGTTGCTTCTATAGTCCCCGAATATTTGTAATACCGCTGATTGACAGCAAAATTTACTCTGAAATTAGACAGCTGAACTTTTACGTTGTCTCCTTCTTTCGAAAAGAAATAAGGAGCATAGACTCTGGCATTCGGTGTACTTAAATAATATTTTCCATCATCTTCTATCGGAATCATATTAACCAATGCCTCTGTACAATATCCCATCTCTTTTGTAGGTGCTTCCGGATTATACCAAGGATTGCCCCAGATATCTAGACCATCTACAAACTTTCCTTCAGTGGCAACCATGTCGGCCCGTATTATAGGAGGGGAGTAATTACTAAAGAAAGAATTGTATGGATCAACATCGACATAATCATGTAATATAATCCTGTATTTGGTTACGTTTCGTTTAAGTACAATCTTCATATTATCTAATTGAGGATTGGAAGTCGAGTGTAAATCTTCAGTTTTGTTTACTGTAAAATGAGTTGTTCCACTGAAAATTTCTTCCCCCAGATATTTTATACCTCTATTGGAATAACTATCTGATCCTATTTCGTACGTACAGGCATAGGTATGAGTTCCATCTAATGAATTATTAGCAACAATACCGCCTTTTCTTATATGTGAGTTCCATTCAAGAAAATTAAATCCTGTAAAAACCGATATATAATATTCTCCGGGAGTAAGTACAAGTGAAAGATCGTTCAGATTTTCACCAGCTTTGAATCCGATAGATATCCAACTTTGTTTCGATTTATCGACAAGACTTGTAGCTAGCGAATCGATGATTATTTCATCCCCAATTTTTTTCATTATAATTACTCGATACATGTTGGATATCTTCAACTTGATTTCATCGTCGTTTCTCTTCATCGTCATTGGTACATATCCTGTCTGATTATCTATTGCATCTTCCACAGACAATGATATCTTCACAGGTATACCATCTTTCTCGTTATTATCTCTTTCTGTATTTATACCTATATCGTCCTGCTGGCACGACATCATCCATACAGCTATACTGAGTAATACTATTATTTTTTGCATTGCGATAGTCGGATCTTTTTAGTTATTATCATTATTCCATGAACTGTCAAACTCGAAAGAAGAATTTGTTCCTATGTCGATAATTCTGTCATACCTGATTTTTGCTGTATTAAGCGTGTAGTGGTTCGGAATTACACTTAACGGTGTAGCTCCTGTTTTAGGTAAATTCAATACAATTGTTTTTGTTTCGAAACAGCTGCTTGAATGCGATTCGTCTAGCCCACAAAACGGGGTTGTGTCGTAGAAATAAAATTTAAGCCTTATTTTCAAATTTCCATTGGATGGCATACAGTAAATGCCTTTAATATGCGCACTACCTTGTTTCTCTTCCGAGAATGTCAGGTTCTCTACCAACCATGAGACATCAGCTTTGAAATTATTGTTTGCGTATAATTGTGGCTCTATGACCTGTAAATAAGATTGGTCCCATATATCCTGATGTACTATCTCTTCATTATTATAAGCTGCACTTTTGGTCATATCGCTATATTCTATTTCTATCTTAAAAACCCGGTCAAGTACGGTAAAATGCGGAGCATTCACATCTTGGCTAATTGTTAGATCTCCTTCTTTTGCGACCTTATATATATCAAATATAACCTGCCCTACTAGTCTTGTCAGTGTACAGTTTATTGTTTTTCCGTCTAATATTTCATTTCCTGTTTTGTCTACAACTCCTTGATAATTGTCTGCCGATATTATCGGATTAAACGATTGTATCATTATATTGCCCCATCTGTCTCCAATCTGCAAAGCAGCTCCATCAGATTTGAGTAAGCCTATCTCTTGTGCATTGAATGGAGTAGCGACAAATAAAAAACGGTAAGAATTGCTGATCAGTTCGCTGTTTTTGAACTTCAAGCTGTTTTGTTCCGTATTATGAAGTATTTTCACTTCTTTTAGCATATATCCGTCTTCTGCATCTGAAACAGATTTTCCGAAAACATACATCGTGCATATCAGATTCTCCGGCAATAATTCCGTTGCCAAGGTGGCTATAACCGGTACTTGGTTAATATCAGTATTGTTGCCGTCCTCCTCATACTCTTTATCAGTACATGAAAATAAGGCTATACTAATAAAGAAGAATAGTATATACTGCGTAAATCTATTTCTCATCTTTTTTCTTTTAAGTTCTGTTACTCCCATATCCCTGAATCACCCTGAGATATTTCCGTGATAGGATTTGTATCTACAATTATGTCTATAAGCTGATGTGTTTCAGTCATAAGAAGTGTTATTTCGAGTTTCTTATTCCGTGCCAAACGTCCACTGACAGAAGTTCTTATTTCAGCAAAGGCTTTGTCATCGGCAGGGATAATAGAAATACCGATATTTGTTAGGTCTTGTGTCGCCGGAGGGAATACAAATGGACCTTGAAACGTCGTAAATCCATCTTCTGTAATTTCACTTGATTCTTGCAAAGTTTCCTGTGTTTTTGTAAAACCGATACCACCTATATAATTCACAGCTTCTCCCACACCATTTATATCCAGCTTTATTTCTTTTATGTTTTCTGTAATATTTATCCCTTCCGGGAATGGGTATTCTGTTATTTCCCCATTTTCGACCGATCCACGTTTTAAATGAATAACTATTTGGCTTACGGCACGAGTTAGTTTGTTGTAGACAGTAGTTTCACCTGTTATTGTATAAATTGTTTCTGCCATTTCTTTTGTTTCGGGCAACCAGATCTCGTCAACAGGTAAAACATAGTTTTCATTCAGGGGATCATTTTTTGCTACAATCTTTATATCCTCGAAAGAAGTATTCGTATCAACTGAAAAAGAAGTATTTATCCCGGCTGATCTTATAAACAAAAACCTATATTTACCAAAAAATAATTGAGTCGACACTTTACCATCTGTAGACCAACCGGAAATAATACTTCTAATATATTTGAAATCGTTGCTGTTTTCACTAAAGATTAAAACCGAAACACCTTCTCTTTCCTGAAGAAATGTTATATTCCCATCTTTACTATTCAGGTTAGATTTATTTTGTATGAGCTCACTTTCGTTACTACAAGCTAACATCAAGATTATTAACATCCATATTGTATTATAATGTCTCATATTGTTTCGGTTTTAATCTGTTTTAGGAAGACTTTTTAACTTAATTTTGGTTTCCTGTTTTTAATTTATTTCTCCCGTTACTTCATTGCTCCCGTCCCAAACAGATTCTATTTCAACTTCGAAATTAACTTTAGTGGTAAACACTATTGGAGGTTCCGGATTGTCAGGATCTTCATCCAGAACGTATACTTTGACGATAGTTACCTTGTTGCGTTCTACAGGTAATTTATGTTCATCGTCATAGCTTATGTTAATTGTTCTACCTAGTCCGTCCTCTGGCTCGATATATAGCTCTAATGAGGTCGTTTTGTCTGTATTATTATTCGGTAATAAGAAATTACCTAAAATATGTGCGCCACCGTAAATAAGATCATTGGAGCTGATGTTATCATAATTTAGATAAGTATTTTTACCTATAGTGGTTTCGGTAGGATGTTCACCTATCAGAATTATATTCTTTGAAAGATCCAGATTTATATTAGCATCGGAAGGAGTTGTGGTCAGGTTGTTTCCGAAAAAACTCATCAGGTTGTTCAGCCCTTTATAACGAAGTTGTACCGTTTTGATCATTTTTTTGCCGAATACATCTTTTCCATCAGGATAGGGCGTTTCTGTATATATTGTTTCACCCTCTTCCCCTGTACTTTTCATAGCTTTGATAAACATTATATCAACGCGTGAAACTGCTCTTTGTAGTTTAGCCTGTACTGTCGGGTTAGTTGTACTGGTTAACCCCATTTCGTATGATGTAAGCGCATCAGTATTTCCTGTGGTTACCGGTAGAAATATCTCAGATAAGCCACTGCCTGCATTATATCCGATAGTATAGTTATCTCCTAATACCGAGCCATTCCATGTAGGAATAGTTAATAAATCTGATTGGTTTGCCAATCCATAAACGGGTAAGAACTTATATACCCCGATAGTCAATAGATCGCTACCTGTTAACTTTTTAGAAGTAGCAGAATAGCTGAGATTTGCAAGGCTTACTGTTTTTTCAAATACATAATCAGTACCTTCAGCAACCTGACGGAAAGCATAAATACTAAACCCTTCTTTTGTGTAAGTTGGTGAGAATTGTGTTGCTTTTGTAACGACATCATAACCGATGGTGCTTGCGTCCAGTTCGAACTTTACGGATGTTTTTCCTTCTGTACGTGTATCTTCATCAAGACCTAAATTATCATTTTGGCAACCAGTCATTAATAAACCAACGAATAACATAAAAACAATAGTAAATGAAGTTTTCATTCCTTTTCCTTTTTTTAATTATTAATATTAAACCTTCCCCCACTTCTCAATTCAATTATTTTTTTTATCTAATATAATTTCGGCCTTCTATTTTTTCTTTTTCCTTCTGAAACTGAATCCATTTATATTATTACTCATTTGCTCGAAAAAGGCTTTATCTTGAATTTTGCGGAAAAAATATCCAGCTATAATACCAGCCATCGCACTTAAAACTATCTTTTTCATAATTCTTTAATATTGTATGTTATTAATCTCTGTTTCTTGTTCTCATAAGAAGAAATAACATCCATAATAGCACTATAGCACCTATTGTGGATATAAGAAGGACCTCCAATATAGTATCAATGTCGAACCCAAGTAAGCAGTAGATTCTTCTTCCTAAAAAACTACCGAGCAAGCCCACTATTAAACTTATAACTATACTCAAACCTTTACCTTTTACTAACCAGGTGGCAATGGCTCCGATAAGAATACCTATAATAACCGACCAAATAATACCAAATCCTTCCATAATTATTCTGTTATTTTTAGTATATATCATTTCTCTGTCAATTGTTTATAATAAAAGGACTGGGTGTAGGGTATTTAATAGTCAAAATATTAAGGGATATTTATTTCCCGACTTCCCTATATAGATGATTGATAATACTTAAAGTCTTGTGTTTATCGATCTCTGCTATTTTAACATTCACTATAATTAGATTGTTTTTCAAGTATCTTTTTGGCTAAATCTGAACAAAATCAATGATCTATTTGTTTTATTAAAATGTTCAAACTGCATTGATGATAAATTATATTGATTATTTGTTGCTATTTGATAGAATGGAGTAATTGGATATTATTCTATTTGAAAGTTGGAAAAGAGTATGGTAGTAACATAAATGGTATAATTCAAAAAACTTACACCCTTTATCAGAGAAAAGTTTTATAAAAAACAATAAATGAAAATATATGTTAATGGATTTTTTAGCTAAATATAATTTGAACAAATAAAATGTTAA
>NZ_JAEPKU010000110.1 GCF_016652235.1 Dysgonomonas sp. Marseille-P4677 | reverse complement strand
AGTATATAGATATCGAAACTTTATCTATATACAGGTAATAAGTAAGGTATTTTGAGAGAGAGAAAAGTAACGGGTAGAAAAGCATATAAAAAGTGTAACCTTTGTCACCTTTTTATCTTAATAATTAAAAGGTAGCAATTAGTAATAAAATTACTATTTTTACAAATCAATATATAAATAGAGTCATATGGCAAACGAGATTATACGCTGTGGATGGGTTAATAATGATCCTCTATATATAAAGTATCACGATGAAGAATGGGGTACCGAAGTGATCGACGACAAAACGATGTTTGAATTTCTTGTACTGGAAAGTGCTCAAGCCGGACTCAGTTGGATTACTATTTTGCGAAAAAGAGAAGGTTATCGAAAAGCATTTGCCGGATTTGATGCTAAGAAAGTATCGCTATTTACAGAGCAGGATGTAGAAAGGTTGATGTTAGACGAAGGAATAATCCGCAACAGATTGAAAATCAAAGCTACCATTTCAAATGCACGCTTATTCCTTGAGGTTCAGAGAGAATTTGGTAGTTTCTGCAACTATTTGAAATCATTCCTACCCGAAGGAAAGCCAGTTGTTAACCATTGGAAAACTCTGTCTGAAGTACCTGCTTCGACACCGTTGTCGGATGCGATAAGTAAAGATATGAAGAAACGGGGATTCAAATTCTTCGGTACTACGATTTGTTATGCGCACCTACAAGCAGTAGGTTATGTGAATGACCATTTAATAGACTGTGTATGCAGAACAAAGACAGAGTGATTTCAAATTAGTTCGTAGGTACTGATTTGAATGGGAACATCCAGATTGTGTAATACTTTCTCGAACAATATCCCCTCACGCTGATCATACTCATAGCCGAATGTAGCACGAATTCCCTGATAACAAAACTGCGTAGCACGATCCAGAGCCACAGGCAGGCTATCGCCTTGCATCATAGCTCCTGTCACTACACTTGCAAAGGTATCTCCTACTCCCGGATAGTGGGCCGGAAGATATGGACACGTGACTTTCCAAAAACGATTTCCCCGACTGTTGTAAGCATATACTGATGTTTGATGTGGATTGTCAATCACCGGAACACTTGTTATAATGACTATAGAAGGTCCTTTAGCTGATAATGCTAATAGATACTCTTTCAGCTTTTCGTCTGAGTATTCTTTTTCATATGGCAAATCGAGCAGGTAAGACAATTCGGTAAGATTAGGCGTGATCACATCTGCGACCGAAACCAACCGCCTCATCTCTTCCACTATCTTTATATCAAATCCGGTATAAAGCTTACCATTATCACCTAATACAGGATCAATTACAACAAGATTATTTTCTTTTCTAAATTCAAGGATAAAATCCTTCACTATCTGTATTTGCTCCGATGATCCCAGATATCCGGAATAGAACGTATCGAATTCAGCTCCGAGCTTACGCCATTCGGCTATGATCTTACGCATCTCATTCGTTAAGTCTAAAAAAGAGAAATTAGGGTATTGCGTATGGTTAGACAGAATAGCTGTTGGCAAGGCACTAACCTGGAAGCCCATTGATGTCAGTATAGGAATAACAACTCCAAGTGATACACGTCCGATACCTGACAGATCATGTATGGCGACTACTCTTTTTGTTCTGCTGAAATACATATATTCTTATGTTAAAAATTCTTCAATTATACTTTAGTAAAAGTAATAATTGTAACTGTCTTGCCAAATCTTTATAAAGAAAATATCTATACTCTAAAAAATAAATAATGCCTTAATAGATAACAAAACCATGCGAACTTCACAGCTCACATGGCTTCACACTTCACAAACTACACAAAACTTGCGGTTTTTTCCTAACTATAAAAAAACTCTAAACTATTGATAACGAGATTTTTTAAACATTATATTTATATTGTTTTTTTATCTTTGATTGACTAATATTCAATAACTTATAATCAGACTCTGAATCCACCCTTAATACGACCTTCAATGAACCTAGATATAACTATGAGAAGTTTAAAAGCATTTTTAACAAATATATAAACGATATCAGGCTCAAGAATATATACTATTGTTTAATTTAAAAATTGATCTAGTAACACATCACACTCTTATCTTTTAGTGATTATTATATCTTTATAAAATCACCTTCTTTATAGTTGTAAAAGTACTGTATAGGAATGAAAAAAACTGTCCTTTTTGGGGGAAATTCATCGTATTTTGTTTCTAATTTAACATATACATTTTTATTTTGACTCGAATATGAAAACTTTTCTTCATCAACCCTATCAAAATGCCATTTTGTGAAAACACATAAAACACGAGTTTCGGATATCGAAACAAATATTACTCTGTAAATCCCTGAATATGACGTTTTGGACAAGTCAAAAAAATATATCTGATAGCAACAAGATAATAACTTTATTGCTTAACCTATCTTCTATAGCTTATTTTAAAAGAAAAACTCCAACAAAACATTCAGTAGCAATATTATTCTATTGAAGGTTCTCATCATGTAGTTATAAATAACTTTTTTTCTAAAAACAGACTGTAGCTCAATAAAAGGAGATAAAGAGATTCCAAAAGCCTGTAAGACAATTAAAGATTGGCATATTACATGAAAATAATTCTCAATTGCTTTATTAAATCTGCTGTCGTTAACACATCTGGTTCATAAAGGTCGAGAGATGTTGTTATCATGGGATAATTATCAATAAATTCGAGATGTGGTATCTCGTACAAAGAATAACTATCCATTAAGCCTCTAAAGTAACTAATATCCCTTCCCCAGTATTGAATATATTTTGAACTAGCAACTAATATCAACTCTCGAGTATTCTGTTCTTCATGTATGACTCCAAACTTTATAAATACATCACAAGTAAGCTCTTTTTCATACTTGCTCAATCCATTATATAAACTATACTTATCATGATATGTACTATATCCGGCACTAGCAAGAGAATCGCCCCTAAATGCGGTCAATAAACTTTGAGGCTCAGACATAGCCATCATCATTGATTTGAATAACGACCAAAGTCTATTATTATCAATATTTATTTCTGCAAAAAAATTAAACGGATGCTTTTTATCTAGATTAAATGAGAGCTTATAACCCTCCACAATATTATTATCAGCAGACTGTCTTACTAGTTCCTGTATATCTTTTTGGTCGGGTACTTCATCCATCCTGGCCAATCGTATTGTTCTGGGCAGTCTTAATTTCACCATAGTTCCTTTATTCCTTACCAATAATAGTATTACTGAAATAACAAGGAACTGACAAAAGTGTTTCTCGTATTAAGTTAAAACATCATACAATCATTACACTCTTCATATTTTTAACACCATCAATATATTTGTCGAAGAAAAATGGAATATTACTATATTTTCAAACTGATTTTTCTCTGCATCTGTAATTTCAATCGACTTCTTCCTCTTTAATACATCAAACAACCCTGTTTTGTCCCTATTAAGGTTTTGTACTATATAGTTATACCAATGTATTTACCAATTCTCGTTGTTTTTTAAAAAATTGAACTCGTTGCATTTCTCCACTCTCCGATATCAAGATAGAAAGTCTTTTTAACGTATTAACCCAGTTTTTTAACTGAAGAAAAGCATCTGTATCTAAAGATACGATCGCATTTAGTGTAAATACCCTTATATGGCTGACATTATAATTTTCAGTTTGCAAATAGCTATATGTGGAATCAAAATTTGTACTGGAAAGATAAAACTGCACCTTATTTCCTGTCTCGAACGAGCCTTTAGATGCTATAAGTTCCATATAATCAATAAGGTCTAATAAATCTTTTTTTAGAGCTATTACATCTTCTCGAGTTATAAAACGAACACTGGCAAAATATCGGATATCATTTACCAAATACTGAAAAAGAAAATTATCTAATATATAACAAGTATGCTTTATATGTAAAGATTCTTCAACATATCGCTTTTGTATATCCTCCAGGCGAGCATGTATCTCAATATTCTCAAGTGATTTTAATGGTTCTTCATTATTCCATTGGTATAACCATTTAAACATATAGAACCTCGAAATATATTTGTAGTTGAAATAGAGTGTCTGCGGTAATACATTTACAGCTGATGTCATCTCTGTATAGGGATCTGATCTGGAGCTGTTGAGCAACGATATTACTTCTTCCATCTGATTATAATCTGCATCCATCGGATTAGTATATCTTTCCAGATTTAGCCGAAATGGCCGACGATTCAGTGTATTCACACCTGATATATCATCGAGAGAAATTCCAAAATGGCGTGAGATACTAGCCGCTTCCTCCATTGTGAATGCAACTTCGCTCCGCAACCGCCTATATACAGCTTCTTTTCCTATAAAAAGAATGTCCATCAAAATGTTCGCCACATTTGTTCCTTGCGGTATTTTTTCTTTAATAGCACGCAGAAGAGCTTCGTGCATTGTGTACTGTTTCATATTTTCGTTAATCTCTGGTATTTTCTGAGCAATTGGTCTGCTCGACAATAGTGAGTGCTTGTAATTATAAAGCCAGATAAAGGTAATAAAAAACATGAATATAGTTACTAATCGCCCAACATCTCCCCCCAAATTATTTGATTTATTAACCTATCGAAATTTTGTTTTACATTTTTACTATCTTTGCTCCCTAAATATAAACTTATGCAAACTATTAAGAAATTACTCGCTTTTGCTCTTATCTGTTCTCTTTGCTTTCCTTTTCTTGCTTGTGGTAGTAATGATGAGGACAAACCTATAAATCCCGAAAAATTTGTTTGGAATGGGGATTGGAATGATCCGAATGATCCTAATTACTATGGGGGATATTATAATCCTATCGAGGGAGATTGGCAAAGGTTGGATAATCCTAATATGCGTTTTATCTACAATAAAGATTTCTCTTCTAGTCGTGCCATATATAATACATTAACCGCCAAGTGGGAAATTGAGCCAATTGCTATTAAATATATTATAAATAATACAGCATTTTATGAAAGGCTATCATACATACAATATAAAATTGAGATAGAAAACGATATAGAATATCTATCCGAACGATATCTTGGAGAAGAATGGCGTAAATCAAAACGCTACAAAGAATAAATTTATCCCCTATACTTTTAAATAGGGGATAAATTTATAATACTTATTGTATCTTTCGTATCAATTTCAAAGTTGCTTTCTTTTTACACGAGGGGTCATAACCGTCTATTTCAGCTACATAATATAAATCTCCATTAAATTTCACCCAGCTATCAGGGATTCTGATATATTCTTCAGGGCTTAAAAAACATTCAATAGTAGTATAACAATTATCAGCGTCAGTAAGCAAAGTGAAATAATTATTAAGTATAGAATCTTTTTCATTTTTATAATTCAGAATCATCGATTTATACCCATTCATTTGAGTAGAAACCAACCCTAATTCGATATCTTTATTACCATTTACATCTGTAGGAAAAGTATCTTCCGTTCTATACCAAAAACGTTGAGCCTTATCAATATAATTCTCTTCCTGCATTTTTTGGTAGTCCAAAGTTGTATCATCCCATACCTTTTTATCGGAAACTACAGGAATATTCAATTCGTTATCAATTATCTGATTCCTTATTTTTTTCAGCCAATTATACGAAAAAAATGAAGTTTGGTTTATTTTTTTTAATTCGAGGCTACCTGTTTCGTATTTTCCACCTCCGTCATCGTATTCAGATTTATCATAACCTTCTTCTTGTTTGTCAACTGTAAAGCCTATTTCATATACTGAAGGTAAAGCTATAGACGAATTTCTCCTTACTGTATTTACATCTGCTTTTTCGTCCATGTCTATTATCGATGTTATATTTAAGTTTCTATTTTGAGGCGTATTCAGTTCAAAACTTGTCTGTTCGGTCTGAATTAAACTTAAATTGAATACCTTACAAAAATTTTCAAGCCAATCATTTATTTTTATCGTTGAAGGAAGAAATTTAGTTAGATCGAGTTTATCCGATAGAAACGTAGAATCATCATTCCAATACATGTTTCCTGTTCCTGTCCACTGATCATTTACCTGCAACCAGTTTTTCTCTGTCTGAAAAGCTTCAATAGACAAGTCGAAATCAATTGTGTGCACTATCCATCCATAAAATGATAGTCCTTTTATAGTAAAAAACTTCTCCATATCCGAGTTTGTAGCCAATGTCAGTTTATCATTTTTATCAAACCATGCTATCATACAGATTTTTCCATCTCCTCCAAAACCATCGCTATTTCTTCTAATCTCATTTCTAAAAGGAGTATTCAATAAACTCATTGTATATTTATCAGACCTAGGATTATAATCGATCGTTCCATCTTCTGTTTTCTCCGCTTTATAATATACAGGACAATTTACAGCCGTTAATTCTTTTCCAGATAAATTCTTATCCCAAGACTCTCCTGATTTCTTTACTAATACATTTCTACGTATACCTTCTGTATCTACAGGGTTATGTTCCCAAGAACTTTCATTAAAAGAAAATCCACAGATCAGATGCGGGCTTTGCTTAGTATCTATGAAATTGATACCGCCCGGCTGAGGGTAATATTTAGGATACGTGTCATCCTCGGTCTGATCAATATTCTCTTTATAAAAGACATTGTCAAATCCGAAATCCCGATCTAATTGTTTTTCCTCTCCGTCTTTGTATCTAAGCAACTTTACCTCGAAACGTGAATTATTTAAATTCCAATTCCCATCTGAATGATGCCCCGATATAACAAAAAAGTCTCTATATGGATAAGCCCAATTTTTAACCGTATCCACAGATATTTTCACATCTAATGTTATTTTATAAAATCCATCATGAGGTATATTTATAACATTATGTTTTACCTCCTGCCCTTCTACATTCGTTTGAAATTGGTGAATATTATATCCGGGATCTTCGATCGGTTCCACAATTTCCAGAGTCGAGCTATTTAGCAAATCAGCTATTACAAAATACTTATTATCTACATGTCTCCAATATTGTATCTCTCCTCTATCACTTCTCACATTAGCCCAATTCCCTTTTATCCTCATTTTAGCCAACTCTCCAAAATTCCACGGCATCTGATATTCAGGTGGATTCTGATAGCTCATACATAAGTCTTTTAGCCGTTCATCATTAAATGCCGTCCCTGTAATATCTAATCCTTCTCCTTTAAAAATCTGCTTGATCGTTTCAAGGCAATTAACAGAGGGGGGGATATGATTTAATCGCAACTTAACTGTTTCATCAAATAAATCTTTTGCTGTATACTTTCCATATTCTTTAGGCTCTTTGGGTAATAATCCGTAAAGGACGAAAGGAAAAAAACAAGCTTTTGAATCTTTAGCTATACCTTTATTATATTCTGTAATATCAGTAATCCCCTTAAAATCAACCAGCCACTTCCCAGCCTGATTCATCTTCATCTCTCCAAAAATATCCTTCACTGTCTTCTGAGCCGGAATACCTAAGTTTCCCTTATAATACGTCTTAGTAATCTCACTCATTTTAAACTTTCCATCAAATATTTTTATTCCATTTACTATTAGCTGAGCATCGTAGAGTTGTGAAAACTTTCCCTTTACCTCCTCGGTATTTATATACCTGAATATTTCATTATTTACAGTTGTAGCCGGCAGCGTAATATCGTACGAGCGTTGCGCATCTTTTGTACTCAGTTCCGCCGGGTTGAGCAATTGACGTTTGAGATATACCGAAAAGGTTTCGGGATTCTCCGTTTCACATAATTGTTGATTGATGTATAATTCTAAATTTGCCATTATTTATTATTTTTAAAACATTATTCACTTAGTATACTGATTGTTACACTTACGAATTAGTCCCTTCCCCGTATTACAGAATAAGACAATCCACACCCCTTCTCCATCAACTTATTCAAGCATACATAACGCTGTGCATCAATTGTATGATTGTAGCGATCGACCGGCAAGTTGGTTGGATTTCCGAAATCATCTTTTCGCCAATGATAATTGCGGTATTCGTTTATTATATTTATACTATTCTTGGTTACGTGCTTTTTATACCTATTCAGGATGGAGATACCTGTCACAACACTATCTCTGCCTTTCTGAGCAGGCTCTAACCTCCACCCTTTGGACGAAATTTCCCTGATACTTTTGGGCTCAGCACTATCAGCTATTATATCTATGTGGGAAGGAATACCTATTTTACTCAAATGATCTGCAATCATTATATTATCATAGCCTTTTGCATAGAGCAACTCATCTATCCACAGTTCCCCATCGGCCAAGCGAACATCTACAATGGCTGTAGGATCGTTTGTAAAACCAAAATCCATACCCAACCAGCGCCTCTTATAAAAATCGGGCATCTCTGAAACAACATCCCAGTTCTGAATAATTACACCCTGACGGGAACCCGTCAAACCCTCCCCATACACCTGCCACCAATCTCTATCTCCACGATTCGATTCTATTTCGTTCACTTGGGCCTGCGATAAAAACTCATTATCTTTATATGTAGAATGTATCAATATAGCGTCAGACTGCACCAATACTTTTTCATCGAGCCAAAATTCATAACAGGGGTTACAATCCAAAAAAATCGTTCTCGTAGTTCGGATAGCCAACTGACGATATGTTTCATAATCTATATTAATACATTCGTTTACATACAATATATCTCGCGACGGGCCATGAACTTTTGCCGGATTGTCTGCCGAGAAAAATTCAATCATAGAATCATTTATTCTATATATCTTATCTGTCGCATTCCAACAAGCCGACATCCATTTTCCCTTACGCTGAAGTATGTCTTTAAAATCGCGAATGCAACCCTTCTTCAGATGAGGCATCGATTCGGAAACAATGGAAATCACAAGAGGACTCGCTGTATTTTCGGCTATGGTAAAAAGGAGTTGCAAGGTGCTGTAAGTTTTAGACGAACGTGTCGATCCTTTATTTACGATATATCGCATCCCTGCATTGAAAGCATCTACATTACGGGAAAATACAGAAGTAGTTTTCATATTTCATACTCTTTTTTATTATACTATATAGTTAAATTAGTAACCTTATACTCGGTGTATAGATAAAATTTTGGGATATAGATAAACTTAATCGCCTTCATTTATAGTAAGGATAATAAGAATAGAGAGAAATTAGTGCATTAGTAAGGCTATTAGCTAAATTATATAGATAACAGTAAGAATTTTTAGCCTTTAAAACTTTACCAAGAGAACAAAAAGCTTTACTTTTGTGTTGCCTTTTGAAAAAGGATAACTATTTGAGTGTAAGCACTTATAAATATTATTTATATAGAGATAGACCATAAACATATAATCAACTAAGTATCAATACAATAAAACCTATATACATTAACAATAAAAATTAATCATGGCTAATCAAAAAGAAAAGCTTTTCTCAGACTTTCCACCGGTTTCTACCGAAGAGTGGATGGCTAAGATTACGGCTGACCTGAAAGGCGCCGATTTTGAGAAAAAACTTGTTTGGAAAACAAATGAGGGATTTAAAGTAAATCCTTTCTACAGAAGTGAGAATATTGAAGGCATGCAAACAGCCGATTCTCTTCCGGGTGAGTTTCCTTATGTACGCGGTACCAAGAAAGATAATGACTGGTATACACGTCAGGATATCTGCGTGAACGACTTTAAGGCTGCCAATGCTAAAGCCTTAGATGTACTAAACAAAGGAATTACATCTCTAGGATTCAACATTGACGGTGATGATGTAAACGCAGAAAATATCAAAGCTCTATTAAAAGACATCTGTCCGGAAGCTGTAGAACTAAATTTCAGCACTTGTTATCGTAAATCACTCGATTTAGTAAAAATCCTTGTTGATTATTACAAAGAAGCAGGTGTAGATGTAATGAAATGCTTTGGATCTGTAAACTACGATGCATTCAAACCTCTTTTGAAAAAAGGTCGTGACGCAGAAGGCTGGGTAGAAAAAGCTGCTGAGATCGTAAAAGCTTCTGCTCCTCTTCCACGTTTTCGTGTATTAGCTGTAAATGCATATGCTATCAATGATGGCGGAGCATATATCTATCAAGAATTAGGCTATGCACTTGCTAATGGAAACCAATTACTATCTGCATTGGTTGAAGCAGGATTAGACGCTACATTAGTTGCGAAAAAAATCAAATTCAACTTTGGTATTGGAGGAAACTATTTTATGGAAATAGCTAAATTCCGTGCTGCACGTTGGTTGTGGGCTGAAATAGTGGACGCTTATAAAGCTACTTGCAACCATGATTGTACTAACAAATCTCCAGAAGGTTTCTGCCGTTGCGCAGCTAAAATATACACACATGCACAAACGTCTATCTTCAATAAGACTATATACGATGCTCATGTGAACTTGCTTCGCACGCAAACAGAAGCTATGTCGGCTACCCTTGCGGGTGTTAATTCTCTAACAGTTCGTCCGTTCGATGAAACATACAAAACATCTGACGATTTCTCGGAAAGAATTGCTCGTAATCAACAATTATTATTGAAAGAAGAATGTCACTTCGACAAAATATCTGACCCATCTTCTGGTTCATATTATATAGAGAACTTAACAAAATCTATTGCTGAACAAGCTTGGAAATTGTTCCTTGAAACAGATGAGAAAGGATTTTATGAAGCATTAAAAGCAGGAACAGTACAAACTGCTGTAAAAGAATCTGCTAATGCTCGTTTCCAAGGATTGGCTACACGCCGCGAAATCTTATTGGGAACTAACCAATATCCTAACTTCACTGAAAAAGCAGATAGCAAAATTGTAGAAAAAGAAGCTTGTGGATGTGGCTGCAGTAAAGATGCTCCTTATATGCCTCTTCCTAAAGATCGCCTAGCTACAGCATTCGAAGAACTTCGTTTGGCTACTGAAAAACATGGTGCACCTACTGTATTCATGCTTACTATCGGTAATCTTGGTATGCGCTTGGCACGTGCCCAATTCTCTAGTAACTTCTTTGCTTGCGCAGGTTATAAAGTAATCGATAACTTAGGCTTTGATAGTATTGAGGCCGGAGTAAAAGCAGCACGCGAAAAGAATGCTGACATAATTGTACTTTGTTCGAGCGACGACGAATACGCAACTCTTGCACCTGAAGCCCACAAGCTAATTGCAGGCAAAGAACATTTCGTTGTAGCAGGAGCTCCTGCTTGTATGGATGATCTGAAAGCTCAAGGCATAGAACACTTCATTAATGTGAAGAGCAATGTACTTGAAACTTTAAGAGTATTCAATGCTAAACTGGGAATCAATTAAGTAAGTAGCTAAAATTAAAAAGAATGAAACCAAATTTTAAAAATATAGACATTAACAAAGCAGGTTTTGCAGCAACAGATGCTACAAAATGGGCTGCTGATAATGGTATAGAGGCTAACTGGATTACTCCTGAATTGATTCCGGTTAAGCCTGTTTATACAAAAGAAGACCTTGAAGGCATGGAGCATCTGAATTATGCTTCAGGGCTTCCACCATTCCTTCGTGGACCATACTCAGGTATGTATGCAATGCGTCCGTGGACTATCCGCCAATATGCAGGATTCTCTACTGCTGCCGAATCGAATGCTTTCTACCGCCGTAACCTTGCATCAGGACAAAAAGGACTTTCAGTTGCGTTTGACCTTGCCACACACCGTGGCTACGATGCTGACCACCCTCGTGTAGTAGGTGATGTAGGTAAAGCAGGAGTATCTATCTGCTCGGTAGAAGATATGAAAGTTTTGTTTGATGGCATTCCATTGAATCAGATGTCAGTATCAATGACTATGAATGGAGCTGTACTTCCTGTACTTGCATTCTATATCAATGCCGGACTAGAGCAAGGCGCGAAGTTGGAAGAAATGGCAGGAACCATCCAAAACGATATACTTAAAGAATTCATGGTGCGTAATACATATATCTACCCACCAGAATTTTCAATGAAGATTATCGCTGATATCTTTGAATATACTTCTCAGAAGATGCCTAAATTCAACTCCATCTCTATCTCGGGTTATCACATGCAGGAAGCAGGTGCAACTGCCGATATTGAGTTAGCTTATACACTTGCCGATGGTATGGAGTACCTAAAAGCAGGTATAGATGCAGGCATAGATGTAGATGCTTTTGCACCTCGTCTATCATTCTTCTGGGCTATCGGCATGAACCACTTTATGGAAATCGCTAAAATGCGTGCCGGACGTTTATTGTGGGCTAAGATTGTTAAGAGTTTTGGAGCTAAAAATCCAAAATCGCTTGCACTCCGTACTCACTCTCAAACATCAGGATGGTCATTAACAGAGCAAGATCCGTTCAACAACGTAGGTCGTACCTGTATCGAGGCTATGGCCTCAGCTCTTGGTCATACTCAATCATTGCATACAAATGCACTTGATGAGGCTATTGCATTACCAACCGATTTCTCGGCACGTATTGCTCGTAATACTCAGATATACATACAGGAAGAAACATATATAACTAAAGAAATCGACCCATGGGCTGGTTCTTATTATGTAGAGTCTCTGACAAATGAACTTGTTCATAAAGCTTGGGAGCATATTCAAGAAATTCAAAAACTTGGAGGTATGGCAAAAGCTATCGAAACAGGTATTCCTAAAATGCGTATCGAAGAGGCTGCAGCGCGTACACAAGCTAGAATTGACTCTGGCAACCAAACAATTATAGGTATCAACAAATATCGTTTGGAAAAAGAAGACCCTATTGATATCCTTGATGTAGACAACACAGAAGTTCGTCGTCAACAAATAGAACGTCTGAACGACCTGAAATCTAAACGTGACAACGAAGCTGTGAAAAAAGCATTAGCTGCCATTACAGAATGCGTTAAAACTAAACAAGGTAACTTACTTGAACTTGCAGTAGAAGCTGCTCGTTTGCGTGCAACATTGGGAGAAATCTCGGATGCTTGCGAAGAAGTAGTAGGCCGTTATAAAGCAATAATAAGAACTATATCAGGCGTGTATTCATCAGAAACTAAAAAAGACCCTACATTCCTACAAGCTCAGCAGCTAGTGGAAGAATTTGCTAAAAAAGAAGGCCGCCAACCACGTATAATGATCGCTAAGATGGGTCAAGACGGGCACGATCGCGGAGCAAAAGTAGTGGCAACAGGTTATGCCGACTGCGGATTCGACGTGGATATGGGACCATTGTTCCAAACTCCGGAAGAAGCTGCACGTCAAGCAGTAGAAAACGACGTAAACGTACTTGGAGTATCTTCTCTTGCTGCAGGACACAAGACTCTTGTTCCTCAAGTAATAGCCGAGTTGAAAAAACTAGGCCGTGAAGATATCATTGTTATCGCCGGAGGAGTTATTCCTGCGCAAGATTATGACTTCTTGTACAAATCGGGTGTAGCTGCAATTTTCGGCCCTGGTACTTCGGTTAGTAAAGCTGCTGTACAAATGATGGAAATTTTGTTAGCTGAGTAATTCTGCAAAACAATAATATGATAGAGAAAGGTCATTCTAGAGAATGACCTTTCTTATTTTTTTGTACATTTACCGCAAAATTCTATTTTCAAGGATCACGAATATAGAAATAACTTTTAAAACAAATAATGATGAAATTAAAATTTATTTTACTTGTAGGCTTATGTCTCTCGATAATGACAGCCAATGCTCAATCCGTTATTGGCAAATGGAAAACATTCGATGACGAAACCAAAGAGGCTAAATCGATAGTAGAGATCACAGAGCAGGGCGGTAAAATTTACGGAAAAGTAATAGAAATACTAAACCCTGCTAAAAAAGATATAAAGTGTAATAATTGTACGGGAACAGATAAAGACAAACCCGTAGTAGGGCTTATAATTCTAAAGGGACTGACAAAGGACGGAAAAGAATATAACGACGGAAAGATACTTGATCCATCGAATGGAAAATTATACAAATGCATAGTAAGTCTGGACGGAAAAGACAAACTGAAAGTTAGAGGATATATAGGTGTTTCAGCTTTTGGCAGAACTCAGGTATGGACTAGAGTCGAATAATATTTAAAATATATTGACAAAAAGGAGAGCGCTCAAGCGCTCTCCTTTTCTATTATTAATAAAATACATTTGCAAAAGATTCTATATCTATGATAATACAGCTATTTTAGCCCCTTTATATTCTTTATTTACATTCTCCTTCCTTCTTTTCTTTTCCTTCTTAATAGCCAGTTCTTTCCTTATCATAATCTCGGTTACAATCGCTATCGCACAATAAGCAATAAAAGGAATAGCTATAAGGTACACTACATAATCAGTATGTAGACC
>NZ_JAEPKU010000109.1 GCF_016652235.1 Dysgonomonas sp. Marseille-P4677 | reverse complement strand
CATTGGAGCAACCATCTCTTTCCTAATTCTAGGATATTTGATCTATGTATTAGTGAAACCCGAAAAATTTTAATAAGACATGGATATAAAAGATTATACACAAATATTTATTTTTCTTTTTTTACTTGTAGCCCTCACCCCTCTTTTAGGATCGTATATGGCGAAAGTTTTAAAAGGTGAAAAAAATATCCTAACTCCCGTATTCGGTAAATTCGAGAAATATATTTATAGCCTTTCCGGTGTCAATATAGCCCAGACCATGTCGTGGAAAAGATACGCAAGCTCACTACTTATATTTAATTTTGTCGGATTTATCTTTCTCTTCGTCATCTTATTATTTCAAAACTGGTTGCCTCTTAATCCTCAGCAAGTGGAAAATATGAATTGGCATACGGCTCTGAATACTTCAATAAGCTTTATTACCAACACCAACTGGCAATCTTATTCAGGAGAAACAGGCTTGAGTTATTTCAGCCAGATGACTGGACTAACGGTTCAAAATTTTCTGAGTGCAGCAACAGGCATTGCTGTACTAATAGCTTTAACTCGAGGTATTATAGGTAGAACAACTGATCAAATAGGAAATTTCTGGATAGACATCACCCGTTCCATCCTTTACATTTTATTACCCCTATCTATTCTATTAGCTATTCTACTTGCAGGACAGGGCGTAATACAGAATTTTGAAAGTTATACAGAAGTAATAACCTTAAACGGTGGAAGACAAACGATTCCTCAAGGCCCTGCTGCTTCACAAATTGCAATAAAACAATTAGGAACAAACGGCGGTGGTTTTTTCGGTACAAACAGCGCTCATCCATTTGAAAATCCGACTCCGTTTTCCAATTTCTTACAATTACTGGCCATTCTGATTATTCCTGCTGCATTAACTTATACTTACGGAAAGATGGTAAAATCAACCAAGCAAGGCTGGACCATATTCACAGTTATGTTTATTTTATTCGTTGTAGGTCTTGCTATTTCATTGTATTCCGAATTTCACCAATCCACCTTATGGCAAAATATCTCTTTCATGGAAGGTAAAGAAACCCGTTTTGGAATTGCCAATAGTGTGCTCTGGTCTACTGCAACAACAGCCGCATCCAATGGCTCTGTTAACGCTATGCACGACAGCCTTACTCCTCTTTCGGGAATGGTTGCCATGATAAATATGATGCTTGGAGAAGTTATTTACGGTGGAGCCGGTGCAGGATTATATGGTATAATTATATTTATTATTCTGACGGTATTTATTGCCGGATTAATGGTCGGACGTACCCCTGAATATTTAGGTAAAAAGATTGAGTCTTTTGAAGTAAAAATGGCAATGATAGCTGTATTATGTCCTGCGATAGTTATTCTCTTATTTTCTGCCATAGCATGTTCTATTCCGTCCGGATTATCAAGTCTGAATAATGAAGGTCCTCACGGATTATCGGAAATACTTTATGCCTTTGCATCTGCCGCTGGCAACAACGGCAGCGTATTTGCCGGGTTAAATGTCTCAACTCCATTCTATAACCTAATGATAGGATTGGGTATGCTAATAGGCCGTTTTGGCATTATCATTCCGGTACTCGCTATTGCTGGAAGTCTGGCTCAAAAGAAAACAATTCCGGTATCGCAAGGAACATTCAGGACAGACAATGCTTTGTTCATTGGATTACTTATAGCTGTCATCATAATAATTGGAGGATTAACATTCTTTCCCGCTCTATCGCTTGCACCTATAGTAGACCATATCTTAATGCAAAACGGAATATTATTTTAAATAAAGAGTAAAATGAAAAGTCAAAATAAAAGTTTTCTTAATAAAGAACTATTGATAGAAGTCGTCAAAACTTCATTCATAAAGCTTCGTCCCGATTTATTGATAAAGAATCCCGTGATATTTATAGTGGCTATTGGTGCCACACTGACAACAATTACTGTTATTACAGGTCTAATAAAAGATTCTTTTTCTATCTTCAATTTACAAATAGCAATCTGGTTATGGATTACAGTTCTATTCGCCAACTTTTCGGAGTCCATAGCCGAAGGACGAGGTAAAGCTCAGGCTCAAAGTCTGAAAGCGAATCGGTCACAAACAAAGGCTCGCAGATTGAAAGAAGGAAAAGAATATATAATATCTGCCGAGAACCTAAAAAGGGATGACATTGTAGTCTGTGAGACAGGAGATATAATTCCTTCCGATGGTGAAATAATAGAAGGAATTGCTACTGTAGACGAATCAGCTATAACAGGAGAATCAGCCCCTGTTATAAGAGAAAGTGGTGGTGACCGTAATGCCGTAACAGGTGGAACTAAGGTTTTAAGCGATAAAATTATCGTTAAGATAACATCAGATGCCGGAAATACATTTATTGATCGAATGATTGCATTAGTGGAAGGTGCAAAACGTCAAAAAACACCTAATGAAATAGCACTGACTATTCTTTTATCCGGACTATCAATCGTTTTCATATTAGCCGTTGTTACATTACCTGCATTTTTCGGATATAGTTTACATGCTTCCGGATTACCCCAATCTGACAATTTAAGTTTACCTGTTTTAATAGCCTTACTTGTGTGCCTTATACCAACAACTATCGGAGGTCTGTTGAGCGCTATCGGAATCAGTGGTATGGATCGATTAATGAAACGAAATGTAATTGCAACTAGTGGAAGGGCTATCGAAGCTGCCGGAGACGTAGATGTATTATTACTTGATAAAACAGGAACAATAACATTAGGAAACCGTATGGCTACCGATTTTATACCGGCCGATGGTATTAGCGTAAATGAGATTGTAAATGCAGCACAGCTTTCATCATTGAGCGACGAAACTCCGGAAGGACGTTCTGTAGTTATTTTGGCCAAGGAAAAATTTAATATCCGAGGACGAGATTTAGGTAAAATGGAGGCTGAGTTTATCCCTTTTACGGCCCAGACACGTATGAGCGGGGTGGACATAACGATAGATGGGAAAGTACAAAGAATCCGGAAAGGTTCTGTAAACGCAATACGCTCCTTTGTCTATAACAACAATGGGTTTTTCCCGGAGAATATAGAGGAAAAAGCCAATGAACTTGCACAGCAAGGATCAACACCTCTGATAGTAGCCATTGATAGTCAGGTATTGGGTATTATACATCTAAAAGATATTGTAAAAGGCGGTATAAAAGAACGATTTGCCCAACTACGTAAGATGGGAATAAAAACAGTTATGATAACAGGTGACAATCCGTTAACAGCTGCGGCTATTGCTGCTGAAGCCGGAGTGGATGATTTTCTTGCAGAAGCAAAGCCCGAAGATAAACTTCGTAAAATCAGAGAAGAACAAGCTAATGGACGCTTAGTCGGCATGATTGGTGACGGCACAAACGACGCCCCTGCCCTAGCCCAATCCGATGTAGGTATTGCCATGAGTAGTGGAACACAAGCCGCCCGTGAAGCCGGAAACATGGTAGATTTAGATAGCAATCCGACAAAATTAATAGAGGTGGTAGAAGTAGGAAAGCAACTATTGATGACACGCGGAGCATTGACTACTTTCAGCATTGCTAACGATGTTGCTAAATATTTTGCCATAATACCAGCTATTGCCGTATCATTATATGCCGGACCTTCAGGTAAAGGAGCATTATCCGTATTAAATATTATGAGGCTATCCTCTCCCGAAAATGCCATATTAAGTGCAATAATATTCAATGCTCTGATTATAATCTTTCTGATTCCATTAGCGTTGAAAGGTGTAAAATATAGAGCTGAATCGCCATCCAAATCATTACTCCGCAACTTGTGTATATATGGATTTGGCGGAATAGTCACACCATTTATATGTATCAAAATGATTGATCTGTTATTAAATATATTTTAAGCACGATGAAAAAACAATTAATAATATCGTTAAAAATGTTAGGTCTAATGACTATCCTTTTAGGAGTCATCTACCCTCTAATAATTACGGGTGTCGCACAACTGGCTTTCCCTTCGAAAGCCAACGGTTCATTAATAGATATAGACGGTACGCTCAGAGGAAGTAAACTGATAGGACAGAATATGGATACAACAATATATTTTACTCCCCGTCCATCGGCAACCAAATACAACACATTGCCTTCAGGTGCATCTAATCTCGGACTTACCAATAGAAAACTTCACAATATGGTAATCGATCGAAAACTTACATTTATTCGAAATAATAAATTAGCTTTAGATACACATATACCATCTGATGTACTATTTGCCTCGGCTAGTGGACTCGACCCTCATATTTCACCAATAGCAGCCAAAATGCAAGTGGAACGCATTGCTTATGCACGTAATTTCACAGAGAAACAAAAGGACCTATTAAATGTTTTAATAGATGAATTAACAGAAACGCCTCAATTCGGTGTACTGGGATGTACCAGAGTGAATGTTTTTATGTTAAATTTGGAACTTGATAAACTAAGATGAGAACAGAAGAAAAGCGTCCTGACCCAGACAAGCTTCTTGCTTCAATAAATATGGAAGAGGAAACTAGGAAAAGGGGAAAGCTAAAGATATTTTTCGGCATGTCACCCGGTGTCGGTAAAACCTATACGATGCTTCAGACAGCACATATGGATTTATCGAAAGGAATTGATGTGGTTGCCGGATATATTGAATCTCACAACCGTCCCGAAACAAATGCATTACTTGAAAAAATAGAAACCATACCCCGAAAAAGAATAGAATATAAAGGTACAATCTTAGAAGAGATGGATTTGGATGCTGTCATTCTACGACATCCTTATCTCGTTTTGGTAGATGAGCTTGCTCATACCAACGCTATAGGTAGTCGTCATGTTAAACGCTATCAGGATGTACTCGAATTGTTGGATAATGGTATAAATGTATACACAACTGTCAACATTCAGCATTTGGAAAGTAGAAATGATACTGTGGCACAAATAACTGGCGTTATTGTTCGCGAAACTCTTCCGGATGAAATATTCGAAATGGCAGATGATGTCGAGTTGATAGACATTACTCCAAATACGCTTCTAGAACGTCTTGCTGAAGGGAAGGTATATGCTCCGGAGCAATCGAAAGAGGCAATACAAAATTTTTTCCGAAAGGGTAATATAACAGCACTACGCGAAATGGCACTACGTCTTGTTGCCGACAGAGTCGACAAGCAACTGAAAGCGTATATGCAACAAAAGCGTATAGAAGGCCCATGGAAATCAGGTATGCATCTTCTGGTATTAGTAGGACCAAGTAAATCTTCGGCTAAACTTATACGATGGGCCAAAAATCTATCATATACGATGGGGGCAAACCTCGTTGCCCTCCATGTCGAAAATACTCAAGTATTAAATGATGCACAGCAAGAACAACTTTCAAAAAATATAGACCTTGCCCGTCAATTTGGAGCCGAAGTTATTATAACATCGGGAAACGACCTCGTATCTACAACTTTAGACATAGCACACCGTGAAAATATAACGCATATTATCATTGGAAAATCAGGTAAACAAAGTTTCTTTTCCGCCCTGTTTTCCAAAGATAATTTTGTCAACCGCCTACTGAAAGAGAGTGGAGAAATAGATATATATGTTATCGAGCCAGGATTTGAAGCGAAACAATATAAACGAAAGTTGTATTCTTATCCTGACTTTTCATCCTCTTACAAGAAATATATTTTTGCAGGACTTGTAGTATTAGTGACAGTTCTGTTATGTTTGCCGGTTTCGGCAAAAACGGGATATCAATCAGTGTCTTTTATTATGCTGTTTGTGGTGCTTATACTTTCCATGTTCTTACGTTTAGGTCCAGTAATGCTGGCCTCAGCTATTAGTGCCATTTTGTGGAACTTTTTCTTCATTCCTCCACAGTATACAATAAAGATTACACAACCCGAAGACATTTTGGCCTTCTGTATGTTCTTTATAGTAGCTCTTGTTACAGGATCTCTTACTTCGAAAGTACGCAAGCAAGAAAGACTAACCCGCAAACGCGAAGAAAAGACCAATTCTCTATTTCATCTTACAAACCAACTGGCTAGTGCCGACAATTCAAGAAGTATCATTGAGATAGCGAAAGAAGATATCTGGAAATACTTCGCAATAGAAACATTCTTTTTCCTTCAGGACGAAAATGGAAAATTAAAAAACAAAGATATAACATCTGAACTAAAAAATTTCTCCGACTCGGAATACAGCATTGCCCAATGGGTATTTAAACATTCGAAAAAAGCGGGAAAATACACAGATACACTATCTTCGAGCGAGTACACTTTCTATCCATTGAAAGGAATAAGAACCAATCCCGGCGTTGTTGCAGTAAAACTAAATAAGAAGTTTAATGGCGAAACCGAATTGTTTTGGGATACATTTCTTATCCAAATTTCAAATACTCTTGAACATCATTATTTTGCAGAATTAGCTAAGAAGGCTAATCTACTTGATGAATCAGATAAACTATATAAAGCTCTTTTCAACTCGATCTCACATGAACTAAGAATTCCTGTAGCCACTATCATGGGGGCATCCGATACTCTTTTGACAAATACATATCCGGAAGATGTAAAAAAAGAATTATATGGAGAAATTCTTATAGCATCTAACAGGCTGAACAGACTTATCGAAAATCTTTTGAATATATCACGTCTCGAAACTGGGAAAATAGCTCCCCGCATAGACTGGTGTGATATCAGCGACCTTTTTAACCAGGTTGTGGAAAACTTACAAGAAGAACTCAATAATTATAAACTGGATATTGTAGTACCTCCATCAATGCCATTGGTAAAATTAGATTTTGGACTGATGGAACAAGCCCTGCACAACCTTGTATATAATTCTTGTAAATACTCTCAAGCAGGAACGACCATACGCTTAAAGACTTTTTATGACAATGAACACCTTATCATTCAGGAGATGGATCGTGGGCCTGGCTTTCCGCCTGATACACTCTCATTCGTTTTTAATAAATTCTACAGAGCCGGAAATATGGCAACCGGAGGTTTAGGTTTAGGTTTATCAATTACAAAAGGGTTTATAGAAGCACATAAAGGATCTATAAATGTAGAAAACAGGCAAAATGGAGGCGCACGTTTTACAATAAAAATACCTACAGAAATATCTTATACAAACAACTTAGACCAGACCGTATATGAATAGTACCGATACGATACTCATAGTGGATGACGAAACTCAAATACGCCGTTTACTCGAAATTACACTTTCGGCAGATGGCTACAAAATTATAGAAGCTACTACCGGTAAAGAAGGTTTATTAATGGCTGCATCGCACCAACCGGCTTTTATTATTCTGGATTTGGGATTACCTGATATGGATGGAATGAATGTACTGAAAAAGCTAAGAGAATGGTTTTATAAACCAATACTCATACTTTCTGCTCGAAATTCGGAAGAAGATATAATACACGCTTTAGATAATGGAGCTAACGACTATCTGACAAAGCCCTTTCGAACCGGAGAACTCCTTGCACGTATACGTGCTTCTTTACGTTTGAGCCAAACAAAAAAAGACGATGCTGTTTTTCAAATTGACGATTTATCAATTGATATGGTCAACCATATAGTGAAAAAAAATAATGAGTTACTAGACCTAACTCCTACCGAGTTTTCTATATTAAGTCTGTTTGCTAAAAATCAAGGCTGTGTCCTTACTCATCAATACATATTAAAAGAAATATGGGGATATGGTTATTTAGAACAAACCCAATATTTGCGCGTATTTGTAGCTCAGTTAAGAAAAAAAATAGAAAATAATCCGACAAAACCAACCTTATTAATTACCGAATCGGGTATTGGATATAGGTTTGGACTGTAAAGACTGTATTAAGGTAAGCAGTCTTTTTTTCAATTTTATCATAAAAAATATTATAGAAATAGTTGTTATAAATCTTCATCTGTATCTTTGGTAAGCAACGCATTATTATCTCATTGTATCTCAATTACCTTATGGATAAAATACTTATTATAGAAGACGAGCAAAGAGTAGCAAACTTACTTCAACGCGGATTGGAGGAAATGGGGTATTCAGCGTCTGTAGCATACGATGGTGAAATGGGATTAAGGTTATTTAGATCAGGTGAATACAATCTGATCATTTCCGATGTAATACTCCCAAAAGTAAATGGTTTTGAGCTAGTTAAAACAATAAAAGAACAAAATATAAATATACCCGTTATCATGTTAACGGCTCTTGGGACAACTGATGATAAACTTGACGGGTTCGATGCGGGAGCCGATGATTACATGGTAAAACCTTTCGACATCAGAGAGTTGGAAGCTAGAATACGTATATTGCTCAAACGAACAAATATAGTTCGTATCGAAGAGCAGGAATCAGAACTCAGATATGCTGATTTGAAAGCAGACCTAAAAACTAAAACCATTTATAGAGCCGATAAGGAAATTAAGCTAACTCCTAAAGAGTTCAATCTATTAATATACATGATGCAAAACCCTGAACGAGTATTGTCCCGTATCGAAATTGCCGAAAAGGTATGGAATACCCATTTTGATACCGGTACAAACTTTATTGATGTATATATCAACTACCTTCGAAAGAAAATAGATAGGGATTTTGAGAATAAACTCATCCATACAAAACCAGGAATGGGATTTATCCTATATTCAAAATATGAAAATAAGGACTAAACTTACATTGCAATATGTAGGAGCTACAGCTGTTATCTTCTCGCTAATAGTTCTTTCAATATATCTGTTTTCGGAAAAGAACCGCGAACAAGAGTTCTTTCGTGAATTGAAAAAAGAAGCCGTCACGAAAGCGAATCTCTATCTAAGCAAACAAGCTGATGCACAAGTTATGCAATCGATCTATCGAAATAATCGTGAGTTTCTGGACGAAGTGGAAGTTGCGGTTTATACCAAAGATTTTAAATTGCTATACCATGATGCGCAAGATATAGATATTGTAAAAGAAACACCTACATTAATAAACTCTACAATTAAAAATACCGAACTGGCATTTTACGAGAATCAATATCAGGCAATAGCGATGGTCTATCATTACAGTGACTCTGAATACATTATCACTGCGGCAGCTTATGATGGACAAGGTTATACAAAACTCAACAATCTTATTTGGCTTTTATTCATCCTATGGCTATCCGGATTAGCTGTTCTGGCTGTATTAGGATACATACTGGCCCGAGAAGCTTTAGCCCCCGTGTCTAAAATCGTCAATGAAGTCGACCTTATTTCAGAATCCAATTTGAATACTCGTCTTGTAGCAAAGAATACATATGATGAATTAGGAGAATTATCTGAAACATTTAATAGAATGCTAGATCGTCTCGAGCAATCATTCAGTAGTCAAAAAATGTTTGTCAGTAATGTATCGCACGAATTACGGACTCCCCTTTCTGCTTTGATAGCAGAGTTAGAGGTCGCCTTACTTAGAGATCAGCGCAGTAATGAAGAGTATAAGATTGTTATATCAAATGCACTTAATGACGCCAAGGAGCTTAAGAAACTCACTGGCGGCTTACTCGACTTGGCCAAAGCAAATTATGATGCCACCCAAGTTGTTATAGAAAATTTAAGATTGGACGAACTCTTACTGGATGCCCGCGAGTTAGTGCTAAAAGCAAATAAAGATTATTCCGTCAATCTTATCTTCGATCAGGATGTTGAAGACGAACGTCTCATTACAGTTCGAGGAAACGATTATCTGTTAAAAATTGCATTTAGTAATTTGATAGAAAATAGCTGTAAGTTCTCAGACGATAAAACATCATATATTCAGATTTCATTTTATGATGAGAAAGCTATCATCCGTTTCTCCGATACAGGAATAGGTATTGATAAAGAAGATATAGAAAACCTATTTATACCATTTTATAGAGGCAAAAATAGCACACATATTAAAGGACAGGGTATAGGTATGGCTCTTGTTCAAAAAATCATAAAGCTCCACAAAGGAACAATTTCTGTACATTCTCATATTGGAGAAGGAACAGTTGTTACAATAGAAATTCCGCATATTATCGTATAATTTTCCATTTTCTAATGGTTTTCTAATAACAGTCTAATAAATCTCTAACGGCCCCATAAAGGGGTCGTTTTTAATTTTGCACGATCAATAAATGAATAAAAACTTGTAGAGATGAAATGGAAATTAGAAAAAACAAGAAAAAACAATGCTATACAATTCAATAGTGAAAAGGTCTTTTTAGCAGCAACTCAACCTAAAAATATTGTATACAGCTATTTTGAAACAAGTCGATATGGATTGAATAATACCGAGATCGAAGACCGTGTAAAACAATTCGGTCTGAATGAAATTGCCAAAGAAAAGAAAGACAGAGGGCTTGTCATGTTTATAAAAACATTTATAAACCCTTTTATTGGCATATTGATGATATTGGCACTCATTTCATTGGTTATTGATGTATTACTTGCAACACCAGATGAACGGGAATGGACTACTGTTATTGTTATTGGTAGCATGGTACTTATTAGTGTGATTTTGCGATTCTCTCAAGAATGGAAATCCAATAAAGCCTCCGAAGCTTTGCAAAAAATGGTCAAAAATACAGCATCGGTATATCGTAATGATTCTAAAACAAGTATAGAAGTAAATATCTCAGAACTGGTTCCGGGCGATATAGTCTATTTGGCTGCAGGTGATATGATACCTGCCGATTTAAGAATAATAGAGTCTAAAGACCTTTTCGTTAGTCAATCATCTCTCACCGGAGAATCTGATGCGATTGAAAAAATACCTGAACTTATCGATAATAAGCCAAAAACAGGAAGTGTAGTAGAATTGGACAATATTTGTTTTATGGGTTCAAATGTAGTTAGTGGTTCTGCTATTGGTATCGTATTTCAAACAGGACAATCAACTTACTTAGGTACTATAGCAAAAAGCTTGGTCGGTGCCCGTGCGCAAACTAATTTTGACAAAGGGATCAATAAAGTAAGTCTTCTCCTTATTAGATTTATGCTCGTAATGGTACCTTTCGTTTTCCTTATAAATGGACTAACTAAGGGCGATTGGTTGGAAGCATTTATATTCGCCGTATCTGTAGCCGTCGGCCTTACTCCCGAAATGTTACCAATGATTGTGACATCAAATCTGGCTAAAGGAGCTGTTACTATGTCGAGACGGAAAACAATTGTAAAGAATCTAAATGCAATCCAGAGCTTCGGTGCAATGAATATTCTTTGTACCGACAAAACAGGAACATTGACACACGATAAGATTGTACTGGAACGCTATTTAAATTTGAATGGAAAAGAAGATATCAGGGTTCTCCGGCATGCCTATTTCAATAGTTACTTCCAAACAGGACTAAAAAATCTGATGGATCAGGCTATCCTTTCACATACCGAAGAATTAGGGTTTCAGAATCTTGAAAGAAACTATATAAAAGTAGACGAAATACCTTTCGACTTTAACCGACGTCGTATGTCGGTAATAATTAAAGATAGAGAAGAAAAATTGCAGATCATAACTAAAGGCGCTGTCGAAGAAATGGTCGATATATGCTCGCATGTAGAGTTAAACGGTGAAGTGTTTCTCCTAGGCAAATCTCTTCGCACAACAGTATTAGCCAGAACTGCCGTCCTTAATAATGAAGGCTTACGAGTATTAGCCGTAGCTCATAAAAGTTGGGTAGAGAAAGATATGGACTTTGCTATTTCAGATGAAAAAGATATGGTTCTGATCGGATTATTAGCTTTTCTTGACCCACCCAAAGCCTCTGCTTCTGGTGCAATAAAGCAACTGCATGAACATGGTGTGGAAATAAAAGTATTATCGGGAGACAATGCAGGTGTAGTGAAGACAATATGCCGTCAGGTAGGAGTCGATACTGAATATACCTTGTTAGGTAACGATATAGAAAGTATGAGCGATGAAGAATTATCTGAAAAGATCATTCAAACGAAAGTCTTTGCAAAGCTTACACCTATGCAGAAAACCCGTATTATCATACTCCTACAGAATCAAGGAAATACAGTCGGTTTTTTGGGTGACGGTATCAATGATGCCTCAGCTCTTCGCCAATCAGATATCGGTATTTCGGTCGATACAGCTGTAGATATAGCTAAAGAAAGTGCCGATATTATACTCTTAGAAAAGGATCTTATGGTATTGGAAGAAGGTGTTATAGAAGGACGTAAAATTTTCGGTAACATTATGAAATACATAAAAATGACAGCTAGCTCTAATTTTGGAAATGTATTTAGCGTGATGGCAGCTAGTGCCTTCCTCCCTTTTTTGCCCATGTTGCCGATCCATTTACTTATTCAGAATCTTCTTTATGATATTTCTCAGACAACAATTCCATTCGATAGGGTCGATAAAGAATATCTAATGAAGCCTAAGAAATGGGATGCATCTGATCTTGGCCGTTTTATGCTACATATAGGACCAATAAGTTCAATCTTCGACATTTCGACCTATTTGTTAATGTGGTTCATATTCAAAGCAAACAGTCCGGAATTGCAGTCTTTATTCCAATCCGGTTGGTTTATCGAGGGACTGCTTTCTCAAACGCTTATTGTGCATATGATACGTACTCGTAAAATACCGTTCATACAAAGCCGTGCTTCATGGCCTGTAATGTTGGCTACATTTAGTATTATGATCATAGGAATTGTTTTCCCTTTTACCGGGCTTGGAGAAAGCGTCGGCCTAATGCCACTTCCTTGGACGTATTTCCCATGGCTGATCATTACATTGTTATGCTATTGCATTCTCACTCAGGGCATCAAACAATGGTATATTCGTAGATTTCACCGCTGGTTATAATACTAATTCTGAGCAATATGAAGAATCTCTTTTTATTGTAATAAGATTCTTCATATTAATCCAAAAGGATTACAATATTAAACATTCATGTAATTTTATAAAACAGCTTAATATAATGAGAGTATTCTTCAAAAAGATCATTATTGTGACAATATTGTTACTCATCTACACGACTAAAGCTCAAACTCAAAATATAGAACTAAGCTATACAACCGAGTTCCAAAATAATATAGGAAGTAAATCTAATTGGGTAAATCTGTTTACTCTTAGTGGAAATTTTACACCATGGAGGAATGGTAAATTCTCGATACAAACGATTTCTATCTATAAGATTCAAGAAAAGCGTATAGCTAATGATTTACAGACTTTTTCGAATATAGAAGAAGATAATATGGGAATAAACCTTTTTCATATTGGCTATACCCACAAGATTAACGACCTTACCCTTTTTGGTGGTATTCGCAATATGAATGAGGATTATTTCACAGGGGAATATACATCCCTATTCACAAATAGTTCTTGTGGTATATATCCTACTATATCATACAATTATCCCGTAGCAAATTACCCATTATCGGCCATGACTTTGCATGCAGAGTTTAGATTTAAGAAGTCGTTTTGTATAAAGAATAGCCTATATAACGGGGTTGCTCGTGAACTATTTTCGAAGGAAGGATCTCTTTTCTCTATTGACCCCATAAAAGATGGAATACTCAATATTACTGAATTTAGTTATTCTTCAAAATCAAATTATCATGGGCTTTATAATATTGGCACTCTATTTCATACTAATCATAATAGTTTTAATGAGTATAAACAAGAAAAAAAGAAAACGAAGAAAATGAATTATGTTTTATGGGCAAACGCCGAACAAAGCATCTATAAGCAAGAAAACAAAGAAGTGGGCATTTTAATTCAAGGCTCATTAGCCCCTACCAACAAAAATGATTGTTTTTATTACTACGGTATAGGGGCTACTTTAAGTGGTTTCGTTTCTAATAGAAAATATGACAAATTGGGCGTTTTCATAAACAAGGCTATTTTTCATGAAAATGCAGAAACCGCCATTGAGATTACATGGCAATATAACCTAAATAAGAACATAATAATTCAGCCGGCATTTCATTATATAAAAACCGGAACGTCACAAAATAAGATAGGCATTATTCGATGTAATTATACCCTTCCTTTATAGAAACAAAGAATAGTCGATCATATCTTTTCGATCTTCTACAAATGAATATAATATCGGAGGGTTATACGAACTCGTACCTTTCGTTTCGTCTAATTGAACAATTGACCCGGAAGCTAGCACTTTTCTTTGAAAATTACGACGATCCAGTGTTTTCTCCGTAAATATTTCATATATCTTCCTTAATTCACTCATTGTAAATTTCTCTGGTAATAATTCATGCCCGACAAATAAAATAGGCAACATAGAACGAATCATTCTTAAAGATGTTTCTATTATATTTTTA
>NZ_JAEPKU010000108.1 GCF_016652235.1 Dysgonomonas sp. Marseille-P4677 | reverse complement strand
CTTTAATATTCTCTGATTTATCCTTATAAAAAGAATATGCAGAATCAATTTTAGAATAAAAAATGTTCATATATGCGGTATCTACATGAGAATAATGATATTGCATATTTACGATTAAAAAAATAGCCGCTTTTAACTTTAATGAGTCTTGTGGATCATGATTATAATGTGCTAAAACTTTTTCAAGCTCTATTCTATTACTCCCCGCCATCTCAAGAGCGAATCTTATCTCTTTTGATTGGTATTCCTTTTTCACGCAAGATACAAACGATAGAGAAAGCACAATATAACTTATAACAATTAATCTAAAACACATAATATTATCATATAATAAAAAGTGAATATTAAATGAAATATAGATAGTATAAAATTTATAATATTAGAAATAAAATGGACAATTGTGTCTCCGCTTATTCCGTCAACACTTGAATCTTGGTATTTTTATTTATTTTTAATCTTCTAAATGTATGTAATTTATTGAGGATTTTCAGCGTTTTCTATCTAATAACTATTTTGGAGAAATCATCCAAATGAATAGGCATGGAGCAATACCATTTTCGGTATTTCGCATAGTATATTGAATACATAGATGAAAATTTATTGTCAGTCTGTGTGATTCTCTTTTCTCCGGTATAGTATGTCCAATATTTATTAGTTATATTATCCAAAGGGTCAATCGCCAAAGAAGCGATGAGGCATTTTTTCCCTTTTTCTTTATTCCCTTCATCATAATATATCTTTCCTAAATGTGCCCATGGTCGGGGCAAATTCGGCATTATTTCGACCACATACTCTAGATGTTTTTTTGCTAAAACAGTATCTTTTAATTCCATAAATATTCTTGCATTCCGTGCAAGCTCTAGAGGATTATCTGCTTCTTTTTGATACAATCTTTCTGATATCATAGAATTTATCATCTTTGAAAAAAGAGAGTCTTTTATCGTTTCAGCCCATAGAGACGTTTCCAATAGGCTTGGTTCAAGAAAAATGGCTTTGACTAAATACTTTGAAGCTTTCCCCTTGTCGATGGGTGCAATTAATTGATACATTGATATTTGAAACTGTGGATTTTCGGAAAATTTCTCCGTTAAATCTTTTAATAATAAATAAGCCTCTTTTGATTTTTTATTCTCATTCAAAATAATTGCTAGATTATTAGTGATTTGAAAATCAATGGGGTTTTTCTTATTCGCTTCCTTTAAAAGAGATTCTGCGAATACAAGGTAATTCGTATCTTTAGTATTAAGATATATCTTATATGATAGCGTCGCTTTATTAATTAGATAGGGAGTCGTTTCCCTGGTTTTATTGATGTACTCTAAAGCTTTAGGTAGATCATTATTAATCAAAGAAATACATTTAGAGTTATTTTTTATATCTTCTGCTTCAAAATAATGAAATGTATATAGTAAGCCCCAAATAACTAATGGGAATAATCTGATCGTCCTCCTGATAGAAGCAGGGTAACATTTTCGTATTTTATTTTTTCTATTATTCTGTATAATGGCAAAGTAAGTAAAAATTATTATTTGTAAACCCAAATTGTCCAATAATACAGGAAAAGTCAATTCACGAATGAATAAACCAAATATAAATATAAATGCAATTATGGATTCTACTTTGTAGTTTTTTGTTTGAAATATAGTCACAAGGGTTAGTAAAAGAATACTCATCCACAATAGAACTCCAACAAGTCCTTTTTCAACAATGAGCTGAAAGATAAAGCTTGAAGCATTATTTGTATATGTGTGAGGATTGTTTTCATAAGAATGTACATTAGCAGCTAAAGAAAAATTTCCACTTCCTACACCAACTAATGGATTATCTAAAAAAATTAAATATGCTATATTTCCTGTATTAACTCGACCCTCTATACTTCTCTGTTGTGAAACCGTTTTGGTCATTTCAAAGGTCCGCTGTATTTCAAACTTATACTCGCTGCTAGTTATCATAAAAATTGATAAGAAAGACACCAATCCGATTATTAACTTATACTTTTTGATAAACTTGGTTATATAAAACACTACAAATAATGTAACAAGAGTAAATAAAGTCGCTATATATATGCCTCTCGAAAAAGAGACAATAAGGGAATACAAAACAGGTAGAGATGCTAGTAGTAATATATAAAAACGTTTTGTATTCCGATTCTTGTATAACGATAATATTATAATTCCCAAAAATCCTAACAACATGTTAGACCATACATTGGAAATATTACCTAATGGTAAAAAAAGAGATCTAAAATCATATAAGTTAGTAAATCCTCCTTCATAAATACGTTCTTTGAATGATGAAAAAGCAACTAATCCAATAATAGAGAGGAACGCAATGAATAATGAACTCCAAAACAAGAATAAATCCATTCTTCTTTCTCGGGATAGACTAGTACGTAAAATAAAATAAAAAGTAACAGATGTTGTTAAGGCTTTGAAATAATTTACAGATGCAATAAAATTTATAGAAGTAAATAACAAGACTAGTTCATATACCCAGAGGCTAAGGATTATGATATCAAATATATTAAATTGTGTGTTTCTATATTGCCAACCTAATAAGAATACTACTCCTAAAATGAGTAAGCATACGGAGTTTGAATCTTCATAACCAGAAATTTGCAAAGCAAATACTATGGATATAGGCAATACCATCCAATAATAACGAATAGACCTAGTCTTACTATTTTCCATTATTTGTTATTCTTGTTATCAAGATAACAATTTTGGGTTTCAATATTTTATATATTGCAAAAGTCATAAATCCCATTATTATCATTTGTGAGAATATCCTTTTTATCAGTTGAAAAGACGGAGCAGAACCCGACGATATTTGGTGTATCAATTCCTTTGCCAACCCTGGGAATGTATCAATAAATTGATATATAAAAAGAGGAATAATATAACAAAAGACAAGGATAAAGAAAGCATTCATGATAACTGAATAAATGATCATAAAGATTTTTTTTCCTTTAGTCATAGAGAAAAGGAAAGGCTTTTCCCCTGTTGGTTTTTTTCTTAATTTACACAAGTAATATTTGAATACTTCTTGGGTGCGTAGCCTTAAACTAGGTACTCCTAAGATATCCGAGACCATCCAATAGCCGTCAAATTTAAAAAATGGGTTAAGTGTTATGAGAAAGTTGAAATTGACAGTGATTATGAGATATTTGACAATTGGATCACTTGTTAAAAAATAATAAATAATAAAAGGTATAAGAAATATCAATTGGAAATATACTCCGGCCATATTTACAACCAGTCTTTTATTTCTCGAGAGTTTCCAAACATTAGAAACATCTGTATAAAAAACAGGAAAATTTAAATATAGCCCAAATCCGACGCCTCCATGACCGATGCCAAAGTATTGGCACGCTGCAGCATGTCCAAGTTCATGAAAACAAGAAGAAAGTATGAATATTAATAAAGTACTGAGCATACCCAGAACACTTAGTTCACTAAGATCAAAGGCTAGGTCAGTCATCGTTGTGTAGAAAAAAGTATGTAGAGTGAGAATTATTACAATTAACAATAATGCTATTCGTGGATTAATTAGATATTTTAGTACTTTTGAAACAACAGATACCATTTTTGCAGAAACCAGCTCAAACTTCACTAAGAACGGCTTAGGTTGGGGTGCTTTATGGGACTCAATAATTGGAGTAATACATTTATTAATTACCTTATCCATTTGCTCTTCTGTAATATCCATACCTCTCTCTGAAGAGAAACGTAGACGTACTTCTTCTTTAGAGCTACAGTTTTTCATCAACTCTATCAATCCTGTAACTGCCTTATTTACTTCAAAATATCGTCCTCTATAGCAAACAACATACTTTTCAATAAGACTTGATGTATCGAAATCACTCACCTCAAAACTCTTTATTTCATCAAAATCAACCATTCATTACACTTTTAACTAAAAAATATTTTACATAAATCATTATGTCTTGATTGTAACATTAGGATATTTCTGCATATTAATATAATGCTTCAGCGGCTGTACATAGATGGTGGTTACCACTACAAACTGTCAAAGCCATAGGAGCAGTGCAATTCAGAAGTTGATTGCAATCACCAGCGGCCATTTCCTGAAAAAAACTCCCCAAAAATAGCGGGTCTGTTTCGAGGCGAAGTTCTAAAGTTTGAATTGTGAATTCATTCTGTAAATCTCCATTCAGAGACAATAGTTCATAATTCGAATCTTTTTTTTTCATAAACATTTACAGCTATTTGATTTATAAATAATTAAGAAATGTTTGCTTCAGCGACTGTACATATTTCTGTATTAGTACAAATGTGCATCGCACCTGGAACCGTACAATGCATACCCCACTGATCATCAGGGCTTGATGAAGCCATATTATCAAACAATTCAATTACTAGTAAAGGGTCTGTTTCTAATCGGGCTTCAAGTTCAACTAGTGCAAATTCTGTTGTAATATCTTCATTTAGAGACAGTAGTAATTTTTCTTTATTCTTCATATACTTTTTAGTAATTAGGGTTTATTAAGAGCTTCGGCTACTGTGCAAACATTTAGGTTTGCATTAGGGGTACATACATTCAATGCCCCAGCAACGCTACAATTGTAGTCATCCGCAGACATAATGGATTCTTGAAAGAAATCGACAAACAATAGAGGGTCGGTTTCTAGTCTCGTTTCTAATTCATGAATAGAGAATTCGGTATAAAAATCCTCATTTAAAGAAATTAATTCTTCTGCAAAGTGTTTTTTTTCATTTTTTTTCATTTTTCGTTCTTTTTAATTTATAATACAAAATGATTGTTTCTCCCATTAATATGTAAATATCCTAATGTTTCTGATTCGCCTGTTCTTCTAAGTAGCTGTTATATGCTTTATTTGCCGCCATATTGAATAATATCGGAAAACTTTCACATGACGTTAAATTTATTTTATTTTCAATAGTTTTCAAAGGACACCCTCCATGACACAATAAAGCATACTTACAGTTAGAGCATTTAGGTATAGTGGCGATATGAGTAGAATGCCATCTATTTTTATTTTCATCATCCCAATTTATTGTATGATTCTCGGAGAAATCACCTAAGATATACTCCTTTCTTCCAACTACTTCCAGGCAGTTGTATATGTATCCTTCTGGCCCAAACACATACGCGCCAGACTGAGCACTACACCCGGTTGGATTGAGCGTTATATGTGTTTTTCTACTTATAGCATGATAGAGATTATTAAAAAGATTATTTGAAGGGTCAGACACTTCTATATCTCTCGATTTTAATTCTATATTTAGTTCTTTAAAACTAAAAAATTGAATATTATTATTTTTATCGACTTTTTGTGACTCTTGTTCTGTATCTTGAAGCCATCCAACATGAACAGAGAATAAGTTTTTGTAATTGTAATAACCTAAATTTTCAAATAATTGCTTCAATTCATTTATGCTTTCAAGGTTATTTTTATCTGTATTTATTCTGATGCCGACTCCTACTCCATGCTCTAGGGCAATTCCAACATTTTTAATAATTCTATCGAACGTTCCTCCATCACTATAATGGTATCTTCTTTGGTCATGCCAGAATTTATTACCATCTATTGTAATCTGAAGAGTGTATAGCATATCCGAAGATAATAGATCTTGAAAATGTTCTATTTCATACCCATTTGTGATTGCTTTGAATTTATACCCGAGTTCATATCCTTTTTTAACTATATAAGTGACTATTTCTTTATTTTCCTTTAACAATGGTTCTCCACCATATAATAAGATTTGCTTGTTTTTGAATTCCATATGGGGATTAATTACTGTCATAGCATCAAATGCTTTATCAGCCATTTCTTTTGTAAAAGTTTTTTTCGACCATCCTGTACCTTTTTCTGAAATAATATTTTCAATACAATAGGAACATCGAAAGTTACAGTCGTACGAAGGTATAATTGTAAAATTATTAAATAACTTATTTCTACGATGTAAGGCATCAGCCATACGAGCGATATATTGTTTTTCTTCTTCTTTACTCTTTTGGGTAATGTATCCTCTTTTTACCAGGATATCCCACGTCTCTCTTGAGAAAGGTGCTTCATCGGAAGAAAGAGTTTTACTGGATTGTAAATATGACAGGAGGGATTCGGATGCAATATCTATCGCACCTGTATAACCATGAACTAGCATAACTTTTTTGTCTTCTAACTTTGTATGAATAGTGTAAAATGAAAGTTTATAAGTAGGCTCAGACATAGGGTTGGTTAATTAAGTTAATTAAGTTAATTAAGTTAATTAAGTTAATTATTGTTGTATATTTGCAAACGTAAACATAATTTTTCAATTTTACACAGAGTTAACATTTTTTTTTAACTTAAAATGTTATGTTTTATCGAACTTATTTGTTATAAAAGAAAAGAAGGATGGATATAGAAGATTTCAAATATTCAATATTGTCTTTAAAAGGGTTGCTTACAAAGCATGTAAGACTATTATTAAAAGATGATAGAGATGTCGAAGATATTATTCAAGAGACATTTCTCAAATTATGGAAGATGAGAGATGAGCTTAAAAGCCATCCAAATGTAACAGGACTCTCGGTGATGATTGCTAAAAATTTATCTCTAAATCAACTTAAGGAAAAGAAGAGGATGGAGCCACTAGATATCCTTTCTTTATCTACATCAAAAGACCTGAATTCTGAAATAGAATTAAAAGATGAGGTTAAGGAAATCCTAAAAATTATAGATAATTTTCCATCTTTACAAAAACAGATTTTTTTAATGAAACATGTAGATGAATATGAAGTAAATGAAATCGCTGAAATTACAGGGAGTTCGAAAGAATCTATACGTATGCACCTTTCAAGAGCAAGACGCAGAATAAATGAAAACTTTTTAAGATAGATTATGAAAAAAGTAAAATATATAGAAGGACTTATTAGCAAGTTTTTAGATGGAGATACAACAAATATTGAAGAGAAAATACTATTTGATTTTTTCAAAGAGGAAGACATACCCATTCATTTAGTCCGTTACAAGGATATGTTCAATTTCTATACTATAAATATTAAAGAACATTCCTTCAAGGATTCAAATGAATCTACAATCCATAAGTATGCAAATAATAAAAAATTAGTACCAATAATTTGGGGATTTGTCGCTTGTATAGTTACTACACTCATTCTATTTAATGCAAAGATGCAAAAAGATAATTCACCTAATCATCTAGATGGTAGTTACATTTCATATAAGGGAGCCGTGATTACAGATATGAAAATTATTCAACCAGAACTTGAAGAAGAATTACAACAAATAATGAGAAAACAATTAGAGATTAGTCAGATTTTATTTGAAATTAATAATGTTGAAGGGCTAAATATATATCTAGAAGAAAATTTAAAAACAAGAATTTAACCAATAAATAAAAAAATATGAAACGATTATTAATATTTATATTTATGTTTTTATTCACTTTGTTGGGAGCTGGGGCCCAGTCTAACATAGATAAGGTTCTAAAAGAAGGTGAGCAAAATGGAAATCTCACAAAATCAATAGTCTATCAACCTGAAAAGAAAAGGAAGGCCCCTGTTTATTCAACAATTATGTATATTAAGGATGACTCTTGTCTCGTGAATAAATTTATTCGGGCTTTCGAAAAAGATCAGCCAAAAGCATCGATGTCAATGGTGAGTCAGGCAACAAAAGGAGAAAAAATAATCTCTGAGATGTTAGTTTTCTATTCGCAGGGAGAGCAAAAAACATATAGTTATGAAATAACTGATGGCTCTAATGCTAAGATTACTTATATAAAAAATAAGGTTGAAGAACCAGAAAAAAAAATAGATCTGGCTTCTAGTGTTCGTAAGAGCGACACTCAAAAAATGAAAATTCTAATTCCGAAAAATGGATACGTAAATATAAACGGTAAGAAAATGACTGCTGAAGAAGCTCGAAAAATAGGATTCGATGTTCAAACCATTCCAAATAAATAATTAACAGGATTAATTATGTAGTTTATCAGATTAGGCAGGTATTAGACCTCAGATATTTTGTAATTTATACATTCATCATCTTTACATTAATTCCAATACGCATGATAATTTTAGAGAACATAAATAAGATATTCTATACTAAGGAGATAGAAACACAGGCACTTCTTAATATTAATTTAACGATTGAAAAAGGAGAGTTTGTTTCAATAATGGGACCATCAGGATGTGGTAAATCAACATTACTTAATATTATAGGACTCTTAGATAATCCTACGTCGGGAAATCTTAGTATTGATGGAGTTAATGCTCGAGGAATGAAAGAAAAGGAATTGGCATATATGCGAAACATGAAATTAGGCTTCATTTTTCAGAATTTTCATTTAATTCGGTCTATGACTGTAAAAAAAAATGTGGAGCTACCTATGACCTATAGAAAAAAGAGAGCAAGTCTAGATAAGAAAGATAGAGTAATAACCGTATTAGAAAAAGTTGGACTAGCTCATCGAATTAAACACTATCCATCTCAACTCTCAGGAGGACAATGTCAACGGGTTGCTATTGCACGAGCAATCATTGGAGAACCAGAAATTATACTCGCTGATGAACCAACTGGAAATCTTGACAGCACTATGGGTGCTGAAATCATGGAAATTCTTAAAACTCTAAATAAAGAAGGAGTTACTATAGTAATGGTAACTCATGATGTAAATATTGCAAAACAAACCAGTCGAATAGTAAAATTGCTTAATGGCAAAAGAGTACAATAATATTTTTCTGTAATACTCTATTTTATGAAAAACTATATACTTGTTTGTTTTCTTTTATTCAATATTGGGCCTACTTATCCGCAGCTTTCTATCCCATTTTTCACAAAAACAGATGGTGACACATTAATGTTAAAATTGGAAGATGCCATTAATATAGCAGGTACTAAATCTTTAGACGCATTAGTGATAAAAGATCAAATAAAAATTGCTCATTGGCAATATAAAAATTTCAAGGCAGATTTATTACCATCCTTAATATTTGATGGTTCTGCACCAAATCTCAATACATCTATTAGCTCATATTTGAAAGAGGATGGTACATATGATTTTATCAAGAGTAGTTCCCTTTCAATGCAAGGAGGTTTGTTTCTCACTCAAAATATCCCTTTTACTGGAGGACAAGTATCTGTACAGTCTCAAATACAGCGGATTGAGCAACTTGATGGAGATAGGAAAAGTAGATGGCTTTCTATACCTATTGAATTAACATATGTACAGCCGATAATTACAGCTCGTCCTCTATATTGGTCAAAGAAAATAGAACCTCAGAAATATAGAGAAGCTAAGCAGCAGTTTGGAGTAAATATGGAGGCTATTGCGATTAAGACCATCCAACTATATTTTGATCTTTTATTAGCTACTGTTAATAGCAATATTGCAGAACAAAATTATAGGAACTCTATACGACTTTATGAAATTGCTAGAGCGAAAAGAGAACATGGACTTATATCAGAAAATGATATGATGCAACTTGAACTTGGAAAACTAAATGCTAAAGCTGAAATTGTGACACGTCGTCAAGATTTTGAACGAAAAATGGCAAATCTTAGAATTTTCCTAAATATCTATGATGAAAGTATAATAATTCCAGAAATCCCTGAAGAATTTCCAATGATAGATATGTCTATTGAAGAAATAAGGTCTCTTGCTAATAAGAATAATCCTTTAATTCATAATGTTTCGTGGAAGTTACTTGAAGCACAGAGACTAATAGCTCAAGCAAAAATCGAAAGAGGGTTCCAGCTTAATCTATTTATGTCCTTGGGCTATACTGGTACTGATAGCAATTTCTCCGGTGCCTATAAAGACCTTCAGAATAGGCAAGTAGCCTCTCTAGGTATAAGAATTCCAATTTTAGATTGGGGAAAAGGAAAAGGAAGGGTGCAGTTGGCTGAGTCTCAGGCTAAGGTAGAGAAAAATAGACTTGATCAACAAATGATAGATTTTGACAATAATATATTCCTTACATATAATTCATATAAGGATCAAGAACAATTAACTATAATTGCAGAAGAAGCAAATAAAATAGCACAAAAAAGATATCAAACCGTTTTTGAAACTTTTCGATTAGGACGAATAAGTGTTCTTGATATTAATATGGCACAAAATGAACAAGAAACAGCGAGGCGTAACTATATAAATCAATTATATGCTTCTTGGTTATATTATTATTCTATACGTCAAATTACTCTGTTTGATTTTAAAAGGAAAAATGACATTATTAATAATTATGAGGGTCTAAAATAATTTATGGATAAGCAAATATCGCATCAAGTATTAAAAAAACGTCATAGAAAGCTATTAATTAGTATATCCTCATGTGTAACAGTTGTAATAATGGTATCATATTTACTTGTGAGTATGTTTAAACCAACAATAGATCGTAGTAAAATTGTAGTATCAACTGTTGATCAAGGCCCTTTAAATATAACGGTAAGTGCATCAGGTAAAATTGTACCCCTTTCTGAAGAAATTATTACTTCTCCAGTAACATCGAAAATATTGAAGATCTATAAACAAGCCGGGGAGTTATTAACTGCAGCAGATACTATTATTCAGCTTGATCTTACTTTAACAAATGCTGATTTAGAAAAGATGGAAAATGATTTGGAAATAAAGCGTGCAAATATGGAATCATTTCGCGCTAAAGCAGAAAAAGAATTTTTTGATTTGGAAAAGCAGATTCAAATTGATGAAATGAAACTGCAGCGAACAGAAGTTCTATTAAGGAATGAGCATTATTTAGATAGTATAGGTGCAAGTACTGCAGACAAAGTAAAACAAACTGAACTTGATTATAGTGTTCAAAAGCTGCAATTAGAACAGTTAAAATCTAGACAAGAAAAACAGATGAATTCGTCCAAAGCAGATTATAAAGTTATGGAACTAGATTACAATACTGCACTTAAAAATATGAGTCTTATGAATAAGACAGTGGCTGAAGCTCAAATCTTATCTCCTCAAAACGCGACACTTGTTTGGGTGAACAACCAAATCGGCTCAACAGTTTCACAAGGTGAACGCATTGCAATTATCTCTGATTTAAATAATTATAAAGTTGATGCTAATATTTCTGATAATTATGCAAAGAAAATAACCACTGGCAACAAAGCTATTATCAGGATTGGGCAGGAGATTCTTTCTGGAACAGTTGGAAATGTCATACCCTCAGTCGAGAATGGAATGATAAACTTTACAGTAACTCTAGATGATTACAATCATGAGAGACTCAGGACCGGCTTAAAAGTTGATGTTTATGTTATAGAATCTATGAAAGAAGATATTTTGAGACTTGATAATAAGTCATATTACCATGGGCCTGGTTCATATCTACTTTGGATTTTAATTAGAGATAAAGCATTCAAAAAAACTGTAATATTAGGCGAAAGTAGTTTTGAAAAAGTAGAAATTATGGAGGGGTTAAATAAGGGAGACAAAGTTATAATAAGTGATATGTCAAAATATAAGAACGATATACAGTTAACTATTGATTGATCTAAAGGCGCAGATAATGAATCATATACGTGAATATTTCAATATAGCATTACATAATATCCGGCATAACAAAGCCTATGCCATATTTTGTTTTCTAAGTACAGTGATAACTTTTATATTTATTATTATCGTTATTCAACTTTCATATACGATAATTAGCAATGATCCCCCACTAAATAATGCAGATAGAACTATACGACTGGAATTTTTCTATGGAGATGCCGGTCCTGATCATGCATGGAACAAAAAATATTTTTTTCTGGAAAGAGATATCATGAATCTTAATAACCTAATAAAAGATTATGAAGCTTGTGGTATATCGCATATGGAATCTGTTAACCCATTGATCAATGGTCAGTTAAAATCAGTTATTGTTAATTTTGTAAATTCTGATTATTGGCGAATAAAAGATTTTGAGTTTATAGAGGGTCGAGCTTTTGATGACGATGATTATAATCTATCTAAACCTGTAGCTGTAATAAAAGAAAGTAATGCGATACGTTATTTTGGAAGTGTGAAAGATGCTATTGATAAAGAAATAGAGTTTCAGGGTAATACATACCATGTAATAGGGGTTATTGGTAATTTTTCTTTGATTACAGGTAATGAATGGAGCGGCATATGGGTTCCACATAAATATAACAAAGGTGTTCCTTCCGGCTGGATGAATTATGTAATAGAATATATGTTTCCTCAGGAGATGTTAGTTAGTGAAATGAAAGAAAAGGTATGGAAGGGAATTCATTATCATTTTGAACAGCAAGACAAAGATATTATTGAACCTGCTGAAGTTTATACTGTTAGGGAAGAAATCATAGAATCTTTAGGAGGTGAAATGTTTAAATATGGGGTTTTTGGTATAATCTTTATATTATTGGTAGTCCCTGCATTGAATATATTAGCACTAAATAAGGTCAATACTGACAACCGTACAGAAGAGATTGCAATATGTAGAGCAATGGGTTCAACCAGAACTCAAGCATTTATGAGAATTATGACCGAAACTATTTTACTCGTAATTACTGGAGCATTGGTGGGATTGGCATTAGTTTTTCCTGTTATAGAATTAATAGAAAATAAGTTGCTTGACTTAGGGATAAGCGAAGGATCTAATCTTATTGCTAAAATAAATCCATGGGTTTTTATAATTGTAATAATACCAATAGCGATTATTTTCGCATTTATGTTCGGAGGAATCCCTGCCTATAAAGTGTCCCAAAAGAACATTTCAGTAATGCTAAAAGGAGATGATAATGGAGGCCAAATTTTATCGGAAGGAAAAAAAAGTTCTTTATTGATCTATATTGAACAAGCAGTCATATTTTTTGCAATAATGATTTGTATTGTATCAATATATAAAATGATAGATATAATCCGTTCTCCTGGGATGCTTGATACAAAAAATATTTTAATATATGGGTATTCAGCAAGTGCACAAAATGATAAATTTAACTGGCGTGATGTTGCTATAACAAAGTTAAATATGTCTGCAATTAATGAAGAGCTCACTAAAAAAGATTTTGTGCTGAAAATAAGTGAGTCGCATAATTTTATTCCTTATGGAGCAACTGCTGATAATGTAATATTTACCTTGAATATAGATGACAAAATAATGAATCTTGATTTTATGGCGGCAGACCCAGAAGCTTTAGACGTTTTCAAACCAATATTAGACGAAGGAGAATGGTTCTCTAATAATAATGAATACGAGTTAATGCCTTCTATTATAACCCGCCAACTCGCTGATTCGCTTCATTGGGATAATGGAGTGAATCGTAAAATAACTCTTCCGATTAGAGAAAATTATTCATTGGAAACCCATGTAATCGGTGTTCTTTCAGGGATAAAGAAAGATCTATTCAAAGAATCTCAAATTGGCATTGTAATTCCTTCTAAAGAATTCTCTAATTTGGGTATGACAGCTTCTGGATATTTTTCTGTTCGCTTAGATAATGATTTAAATAAGGATGATTTTACAAATGAATATTACAGGACATTTATGCGTAGATGTGAGCGTGGATCTGCTTTAGAAGCCGTAATATTTGATTTGAATAGATATAAAAATGCACAATTTATTAAAGGAGCCAGCCCTCTAATCGCTCAGACGATACCTACATTATTTTTCCTCATTTTTGGTTTTTTAGGAACATTTGGGCATTTTTGGCTTAATATTCAAAAACGTAAGACAGAATTTGCTTTAAGACGTGCTGTAGGCTCTACGAAATTTAGATTAAAATGGCTAATACTAATTGAAAATCTATTATTTACAATGGCGGCGATGGTTCCTGGGCTTTTATTATCATTTTTTTTATATAATTTTATAAGGACTGAAATATTAGGAATCTTAACAGCGATTGCGGTTATGTTATTTTTCTCTTTTTTAAGTTTATGGTATCCAGCCTACAAAGCTTCGCATTATTCTCCAGCAGAGACATTATCCTCTGAATAATTCATATATTAATAAAAAACAAAAAAGTTTATTAAATATAAACTCAATTATAAAAATGATAAAACAGAAATTGCTATTTTCGGCAATTTCTGTTTTATAGATATTAGGCTATTTTATTTTTGCAATTCGTCAATTTTCTCATTCAGATTTTTCATCTCCTCATCATTCAAGTTCTTCCGCACAATAGCCTGTGCCTGTTTATGAATAGCATCTTCATATTCCAATACCTTCGTTTGAATACTGTCCTTGTTATTAGGGAATGATTCTTCCAGCCACTTCAATCGATCAGCCGTTGATCCGGATTTCATTA
>NZ_JAEPKU010000010.1 GCF_016652235.1 Dysgonomonas sp. Marseille-P4677 | reverse complement strand
GATTGTAAATGCAGGTGATTTGGAAAATAAAGGATGGGAATTCGAAATAGGAGGAGATATTGTGAGAGGAAAAGACTTTAATTATTCCACTACTATGCGTTTTTCAAATAATAGTTCTAAAATATTGTCTTTATGGGGAAATAATACTTATCAGGATCGTAAAGGTATGCCTGGCCCGGGTAGCCCGGGAGATGCAATCAGGTTACAGGCCGGTTCTACTATAGGTAAGTTTTTTATTTGGCGGTTTGCCGGATTTGACGATAATGGTAATTGGCTATTGTATGATAAAAATAATAATGTGATACCTGCAAGCCAGAAAAAAATAGAAGATAAGGCTTATGTAGGTAATTCTATGCCAAAACTTATGATATCGTGGGATCATACTTTTACTTATCGTCAATGGGATCTATCGATATATCTACGTAGTTGGATAGACTTTGATGTCTTCAATACCATTGATATGTATTATGGACTATCTAATGTGGAGGAAATAAATGTGTTGAAAGATGCTTATCATAAATATGAACATATTAAGGGTGAAAAAGAATTGTGCGATTATTGGCTTAAGGATGGTACATTCCTTAAAATAGATGCAATTAATTTAGGTTATAACCTTAATCTGAAAAAGTATACAAAATATTTAGACAATGCTAGATTCTATCTTACTGTTCGTGATGTTGCGACATTTACTAAGTATAGCGGATTAAATCCGGAAGTTGATATCACAGGACTAGAGCCCGGTTTTGAGATGTTTAATAGTATCTATCCTCAGACAAGACGTTATACTCTTGGTGTGCAGTTGTCTTTCTAAAACATTAATATTCATGAATATGAAAAATAAATATATAATATTATTACTTGGATTATTGATATCCTTTGCCGGATGTAGTCTCGATGAAGTATATTATTCATCAATTACTCCTGAGAAATTTTATCAATCGCAACAAAGTGTCTTACAAAGATTAGATCGTCCATTTACTCACACTCGATGGTATCTGGGAGATCAGTCTTCTATATGGCAAATGCAAGAATTATCATCCGATGCTTTCTGTCTCTCTACCAAAGGACCTCACTGGTATAATGGAGGAGAATATCAACGTATGCATCATCACGAATGGACTCCAAGCGAAAATCAATTATGGAACTGTTGGTATGGTGCTTCAATGGGAGTTGCTTTGTCACTTGAAGCAAAACAAGATCTGGATAAATATGTAGATTATGATGCTTTAGGCTTTGCTAAAGGAACAAAAGAAGCTCATCAGATGCAATTACAGACTCTGATCGCATATTTTTATATGCGAGGGTTAGATTATTTTGGTGGCATGCCTATATATACAGAGACAGGAGGAGAGGATCAGCCCCGTAGTACCGATGTAGAAACATTTGGGCACATAGAAGCATTATTGAAGGAAGCTATACCTCAATTACCTAAAAAGACAGAATTAGGAAAATCCGAAGAAGGTATGATCAACCAGGCTGCAGCTGCGATGATGCTAGCCCAATTGTATTTTAATGCAGAGTCTTATACAAAAAAGAAAATGTTTTCCGAATGTGAAAAAATATGTCAGGATATAATCGATGGTGTATATGGAGCTTACAAGCTAGATGATAACTGGTATGGACCTCATTGTTTCACAAACGATCGTTCACCGGAAGTTATATGGAATATTCCATGTCAGAATCAAAAATTAACTGTATATGGTTTTATTTGGACTGATGGTTATCATTACAATGCTTCTAAGTATTTCGATTTGGATGGAGGTGCTAATAATGGTTTTCATATGCAACCATCCCTTAAGCCTACAGGTGAATTATATACAAATTTTAAACTAGGTAAACCTTTTTCGAAGTTTGATGATAAAGATCTAAGAAAGAAACCATATTTGTATCTGGGTAATGAAAAATATGAAGGAATGTTCTGTTTTGGGAAACAAGTAAATCCTAAAACCGGAGGTGAGTGTAAAGGCACACAGGAGTATAATGGGCAAATAATTTCATTTGTGGATCAAGTAGCTCGATTTACAGAGGTAGGAGTCGGTAAAAAATATGCCTCTGTGGCCGAATTGCCTTCAACTATTGCTGATGGTGAGGAGAATTCAGGCGTGAGATTTGTAAAATATCCATTACCTAATATGGCAGAACGGAATTTACGATATAATCCCGATTTACCAGTTTACCGTTTGGCTGAAGTATACTATATGTTGGCTGAATGTAAAATGAGAGCCGGTTATAACAGTGATGCTGCAGCTCTTATAAATACTGTACGTAAGCGTAATTTTGAAAATCAGATTGACCCGAATCCGGTAACAGCGGAAAATCTTGATAAATATCGTATGCTCGACGAATGGCTTATCGAATTTTTAGGAGAGCAACGTCGTCGTACTGATCTTATACGTTGGGGTGCTTTTGTTAACGAAGATTGGTGGGATCATAAAGCATCGAAGAACGAAAACTTTAATCGATATCCGGTGCCTGCTAAGGCAATGTCAAGTAGTAATCTGTTGATTCAGAATCCCGGATATTAAATAGGTGTTATAGGTATTTTAAGGTAAGTTTTTATTTCCCGACTTAGATATTTAAATCTAAGTCGGGATTTTTTTTATATATAAAGATGGTACGGATTTAGTTAGGGTGTATTTATACCATTAAACTGTGCTTGTTTAATAGCCCATGCCATAACATTACACCATACAATAGAGTTATATACATTTTGTCCTGCCGAACCATAACCATAATTGGGTTTTGGAATAGGTTTCATTGTTCCAGCCTCCCAGTAGAAGGGGCATATTGTTGCTGAGTTGGAGCTATTTCCATTTGCAGTATATGTAGAAGAAGGGAATCCTCCATCACCAAAGAATATTAAGTTGAGCGTTCTGTGTTTAAATCCGGTTACATAAGAGTGTGTCGCTGTATCTCCATTATCAGTATAGTCATCTCCCCAAGAATATACATCAATTTCGCCCGATGGCAAATTTCCTATAGACATAGCCCATGAGGCATCTTCTCCCCAGTACTTACCTCTGGCATCACCGAATGGGCCATTTGTAATTTCGTCATTTATTCCCGATAACTTGTATAGACCACCACCTCTAGCGTTAACACGTTCTTGTTTTATGTTAGGATTGGCAAAGAATTCCTGAAAAAAGGTTTGAGCTCCACCATTTGAATAAGGATTAGCTTCCCAAAATAAAATAAGCACTCCTTTTTTATTCAGATATTCTGCTAAGATGGATCGGAACTCTTTATCGCTGGCGGACGTACCTCCTGCATAAATATCCTGACCAATATAGCAAATATCTACTTTCTCTGTTAATAAATAATTTTTTATTGACGATACCTGCGTTGTTGTTGGGGACCCATTTATACCTGGATATATGATCTCATAACCCTCAGTTTTGAGGTAGCTTGTTTCTTTCTTTCGTACCAAAGTTGTTGTCAGACATTAAAACTTCATATGATCCTACCCCGGATGTTCCCGGAACCCAACCGTATGTAGCTGCAGTTCCTAATACCAACATTCTTTTTTTTGGAATAACCATAATTACTGTGGCTTCACAGGTTGCCGTTGTTTTTTTACTATTTGAGGTAATCGTAAATTTCTTATCATTCAAACTGTTCGGTGTACCGTATCCTATTAGTTTTATATTTTGGGTAGTACTTGATAATAGACCTTGCCCTTTGAAATAGATTCCGTCCACAGTATTAGTTTCTATAATATATGTTGCACCTATACCTGCTAGATCCACATTAAGGGTCATCTCTATATAGTTGGTAGCAGGATCTAGAGGAGTGTCTATTTTATATACACCTCTAACTTTTGTCAGAGCACAATTCATGACAAAAAGTGGTTTTTTGGAAGAATCCTCTACCTGAACATATAGAGGGTCACAGCTATCCAATACTTTTCCGTTAAATGTTATTTTCATTAAATCTCCGGGTGTACCTTCTGTATGATTGATTGGTGTACCAGCTCCAGGTACAGTAATTGTATAATCACCTGTGGTTAAGAATACACCGGTCAGTGTAAAATAGTATCCATTCTCTGGATCCGATATAGCAGTTATAGTATAGGCCCCGGCCTTAGTTACAGTTAAATCTATTGTTAAATAATTCGAACTATTCAATGCAACATCATTTTGGTATTGACCCTTGAATTTTAAGGTATTACAGTCTTTTATGTCTGCTATTGCATTTCCCATCTTTGTTTGAAAACAATTCCATTCTTTTCCATTCCACTGATTTAATCCAATACATAGCTCTTTTTCTTCATTTTCTATAAGATTGTATACTAGCAATCCTGTGTGAGTCTTATCCAGAGTTTCTTTGTTTACAGAGTATTGGCCATTTGATCCGGAGGTAGGATCTTCTGGGTTGTTAAGAAACATTGGATAAAGTTGATATTTGTCAGATAGAGTCACTCTTGGCAACCCGAACCCTTTGTATGAATTCAGAGTGTCATTCAGTACGTTTTCTTTCTCTTTTAATTGAAGAATAGCACCACTGACAGGCCGCTCGTTCGATCCTATGGTTACTTGTGCCCTCGACGGCAGTGTAAAGTTTGAAACTACTAATAATAAGATAAACCAGAATGTAGCCCATCTTTGTCGTTGTTTAAAGGTTCTTTGTTTCATCGATTTTAATTTAAAAAAGTTTGTTTATTTCAAAGGAATAGTATCTTGCTACTTTCCAATAAAGCATCAATAAATCATCTTTACTCTGTGACTATCTAAGTAGAGATAGAGTAGGGTGACAAAGTAAAGACAACTAAAATGTCTTATTATGAATAGTTGGAGCAATCATATAAAATAAAATCCTCAGCAAATCTGAATGGATAAATACTTTTTAATGTTTCCAAAAAGTTGCCACAGAAAGATAGTAAGTGAAAGTTTTTTTTCTTAATAGTTAATACATGTGTATACGTAAAATTATTTGAATAAAATAAGAATTGATTACTAGTGTACGGATGGGTACACAGTTCATTAATAGGAAAAGAAATAAGTTGTGCTAGATACATTCTTTATACTACTCAAAGTGTAATATTAATAAGATTTATTTGTCAATCGTTAAATAAAAGCTAGACCCAAATAAACCTTTTCGTAATACAAACTTAATAAATAATATATAAAAGTACAAGAAGAGGATAGATTAAGTTCCATTAATATAGCTCAAATTTGTTTATAAAAAGGAACGACAATGAAGAAAATTAATGAGTATTAAATTAAAATTTTATATGTAAATAGAGTATAGAATAATTCTATAAATATATTTTATTGCATAAGATTAGAGCGGCAATTAGGTTGAAATCTTTGATATAGATATACCAGACCAAGTTGTCGCTCTAATTTCCTTTAACGATGAACGTATTATAATTATAACTATTTTTCTAAAAGAATATCAATCGTATAAGATCCATTGCCTATTACAATGTTTTTATTTTTATTATTAATATTTTTTTTATTTAACTTATACTCTATCATATTTTGAGGCAGAATAACTGTACCTGTACTGCCCACAGGTAAAACTACATTAATAGTTAGCCTATCAGCTTTTAGATTCCAATCTACCGAGATGGTACCATAAGGTGATTCTTTAGTTGTTTTTGCCCATGATACACCTTGTGGAATCTGAGGATCTATTATTACATGCTGATAACCTGGTTTATTTTCATCTGTACGTATACCTCCAATAGCCTGATAAAACCAAGATCCGATACCGTTGTAACAGTTATGAATACGGCTGCGTTCACCACTCCAATACTCCCATGTAGTCGAAGCCCCATTGTCTATCATATGTAAAAAACCCGGGTAATCATGTTTTTTTAGCATCGTGTACATAAAGTCAACAGCTTTATTTTCAATTGCCCATTTTGTGAGAATTGGAACTCCTACTAACCCTACAGCTATATGATTATTATGATTCTTAGTTGTCAGAGCGAATAATTGTTCCTTCACTTTAGCATATATAGAGGGAGGGGTAACTCCAACCAGCATAGGGTAGGACATATCCAGTTGTGAACCTGTTGAGTATGTTTTCTGATTATCGTTATAGTATGTTTTGTGTAGGAGCTGATTCAGATTTTCTTTTCGTATCGCAAATTCTTTGGCATCGTCTTCTTTACCAAGTAATTTTGCCATTTTTCCCATTTTGGAGAAACAATCGCTTACGAAACAGTTATTGACCAGATTGATAGATAATTCATTGCCGGAATCTACTCCCATCGGTGCTAGCCAATCACCCAGAAACCAGTCTCTATACGGAGTGTCGGGCCATCGTTTTAGCAATCCGTCAACGGTATATTTCTCAACGTAGGTAAGCCATTTTTTCATGGCTGGATAATGTTTTTTTATCAATCTTGAATCGTTATAATTCAGATATGTTTGCCAAGGCGCCATAATAATAAAGCCACACCAGTATGGTCCACCTCCACCTGCTCCCGGATTTGGGGCAACATGAGGCAGGCTACCGCCCTCACGCATAGAATCGTCCCAAGCTTGCATCCAGTTAGTAAACAATGGAGCTACATCGTACATAGTTTGAAGGCTTTCGGTCGAAGAATTTCCATCACCACCATATCCGGCACGTTCCAAATGTGGGCAATCTACCATATATCCACTGTATGCTAAACATTTCATAGTATATTGAATCATATTGTGGATAGCATTGAGCTCCGGATCCGAACATTCGAAAGCCGATGTCGAACGATAGTTGGTATGGATAAGATATGCTTTTATATCTTCTAACTTTGGTTTAGTAGCTAGATTAGATATTCGGATATACTGAAAAGCATGATTATGAAATTTATTACAAAATATATCAGTCCCATTACCTACACCAACATAAATATCACTTTGTCCCTGATCTAGAAACTGTCCTTCTTTATCCAGAAAGTCGGTATATTCTATTAAAACTTCTTTTCCTTCCTTTAACTTAGGTAAACGAATTTCAAACCATCCATTCAGAGCTTTTCCCATATCTATTAACCAAACACTATCTCTAAGCTGTTTTATGCTTCGCGGAATTACAGTTTCTTGTATCTTGTTAGGCTCAGTCATTTCAGGAGTTACTTGATGTTCAGGAACCTGGACTTCTACGGCAGGATACCAGACCATCTGATCTAGTGTTGTCGGATTCAAGTCCTTGGGAATTACTCTTCCATCCAACTTCTCTCCTGCAAACTGAAGAGCTTGCCATGTACCGGTTTCAATATAGCCTCCGTGTCTGCCGGCCCAAGAATCATTTGTAGATATTAATGTATGCCATTGGTTATTTTCTTTAATATCTAATTGAGCTCTAACTAAAGGTCCGTCATATGCTGCGTTAAATGTATTTTTACGATACCATCCCTTGGCTAACCATAAGACTAAATCGTTTCTTCCCTCTTTCAAATATGGTGTAACATCGTATGTTACAATCAACGATCTTTTGTTTAACTGCGATACGGCTGGAGAAAGTACATCATCACTCACTTTCTTACCATTGATATATACCTCATAGTAGCCCAATGCATTTATATGTAAAAATGATGTATTCTTATTTTTTATATCAAAACTTTTTCTTAGTAAAGGACTTTGTATATTTCCTGCCACTGAGGATAAACCTATATAGCTTCCTTGTAACTCAGTCTGGTCGATTATGCCAACTCCAAATCGAGCGATTTCACTCCATTCCGAGACTTCTTTCTTTTGATTCCATATGCGCACCCGCCAATAGCACAGAGAACGGGATACCAATTCTTTTCCATTATACGGAATCATTATTGAAGAAGTTCCTTTTTGTTTACCCGAACTCCATAAATCACCTTTGTTCTTGAGCAAACTCACACTGTCGGACGCAACCTGTATTTCGTAATACTTTTGTTGCATTGTACCTTCGGTATAATCAATTTTCCAACTGAAATGCGGAGATGTATTGTCAATAGCATTAGGGTTTATGAGGTTTTCACATTTTAGATCATACACTATTACAGAAGCCCTTATATTGCAGTTTGTTGCAATAAGAATGAGCGATACAATAGTGAAAATCAAATAGGTTCTTTTTTGCATGATCATCTGTTTTTCGGGTTGTATACAGCTACAGCTACCCGAGAATCTGCACATCCGTAGTATAAGAACCATTTGTTTTGATGAAAAACAAGTCCTTCGATAAATACTGTACCTGCAGGGTATTGTCCACTTTTTTCGAAGCTGGCTTCAGGTATAAAGAAAGGTTTATCTAATTGAGCAATTAATTTCGTTGGGTCTTTCAAATCGAATAATGCCTGCCCTGCACAATAAGAATTTGCTGTATATAGTGTATCTCCTTCAGCTCCTGCTCTATTTTTACCATTATATAGTAATAATATGCCATTATCTGTCATTACTGCAGGGGGGCCGCATTCGGTTAGGTCACTATCGAATTTCCCTTCACGAGTAACTATCGGTTTGATTAATTCTCCTTTCTCATCTAATATAGGTGTCCAGTTTACCAGATCTTCCGAGGTAGCCACATTTACGAATTTTTCACCCCAATACATCCAATATTTTCCATCTATTTTAGCTATAACTTGCTTTCCGTCTACCACTTTTGTTATAATAGATGCCGATTTAGAAAAATCATCTTTAAAACGGCCATTATATGCTTTTGCAAAAGCTGGTCCGTGTTTTTCCCATGTTTGCAGATCTCTTGTTGTAGCTACGGCTAAACGGGCTTGTTTACGATTCCATTGAGTATAGAGCATTACATACAGGCCATCTTCTGTAACTGCTATACGAGGGTCCTCGCAGCCTCCGGGCCATTCAAGTTCAGTTTGACTGTCATTGTCAGGATAGAAAACCGGTGTGGGCTTACGTTGAAAATTTAATCCATCTTCAGACCAAGCGTAACCTAATCTGGAAGTGCGTCTTCCAATCCCTTCGCCAAATCTGTCTTCTGCACGATATAAAACGACTACTTTCCCATCATAAATAGTAGCCGCAGGATTGAATGTATCGTTAGATTCCCAAGCAACAGAATCTTTTGTCATAGGGCAGTAGAAGCGGGTTGTAGAATCGGGAGAAATGATAGGATTGATTCCCTCTGGTCGTTGGAATTCGGCCCAAGCCCAATCTGGGAAATCAGATGATGATTCTGTCTTTTTCTTACTGTTGCAGGAAACTAATATAGTTGCTATAAGTATTATACTAAAAGTTATTCTTTTCATGATTATTATATTTTTATTTATTGATTTGAAATAACATGTGATTATTTACACATCATATGTGTACAAAATATTAATCTCAACTTTATATATTACGGAAATGATGGAGGGGCAATTTTAGTACCCCATTGTCGATTGGGCTTATTCGATGTACTATAGTCTAATATTGCTCCATTGGAAATATCGTCCCAATTAATCCAAGTATTATCGTATGGTTCTCCGTTTAACTTCAAGGATTGAATATAAATATTTTTTTCCGAACCACCATTTATTACTATATCTCCATTTTTTAAATGTATTTTGATAGAAGAGAAAATTGGTGTGTTCAGAGAGAATCCTCCAATACCCGGAATCTCGGGATATAGTCCTATACAGGCAAAGACGTACCATGCTCCCATTGTACCCAAGTCGTCGTTGCCGGGAAGGCCATTTATCTTACTTGAATATTGTTCATTCAATACCCTGTTTATTATTTTTTGAGCTTTATCAGGACGTCCTACCCAATTGTAGATCCATGGAATCTGGAAGCTTGGTTCGTTTCCTGATGCAAACCAATCGTCGCCATAACCAGCATCAAGTCTTCTGAACAAATCATCTAAACGCTTTTCGGCTTCTTGTTTTCCTCCTATTAATTCGATCAGTCCACCAAGGTTATAAGGCACCATCCAGAAATAGTTTTTATATGTAGATTCACGAAAATCGTCACTTAATGGTTTCCATGTGCCATCTTCTCTTCTTGATTGTAGCCATCCCGTTTCACTATTGTACAGATTCTTCCATGAACGGGCAAAGTGAGAGTAACGCCAACTTAGAAACTCGTCCCCAACAGCACGTAAGGCAAACTGGGCTATCGCAAAATCAGCAGAAGTATATTCCAACTGCTCGGATGCATTATAATAACCCTTCTCTAAGTATTGTTTCAGTCCGGGACGGACTTCTATATCTTGTGATTTAGTTTCCGGAATCTCTGCTCCATTTTGCATTATTCTTAATATTGGTTTCGGATCATAGTTTCTTGCACCGAAAGCCCACGCATTAGAAATTAATATTGGAGTAGGGTCTCCTTGCATTATTCCTGTTTCTATATTAGCCATTACCCAACGAGGAAAGCCTCCTCCTGCTTGTTCAGCAAATAGCTGATGTGAGACTACTACATCAGAGGCAATATCAGGATCGAGGATCGACAAAAGTTGTATTTGAGTTCGGTATGTATCCCAGTTGCTAAATGAAGTATAATGTTTTGACTTGGTTTTGTGGATTTTAAAATCGGCTCCTATATATTCCCCATTTACATCACTACATACATTCGGATGTATCAGAACTCTGTATAGATGTGTATAAAATTGGTTTATTCTATCAGCATTTGTACCTATTACTTCTATTTTTCCTAAATATTCATTCCATTTGGTTATTGCCTGATTTTTGATTGCATCAAAATCCCATTTGGTATTTTCAGCTTTGAGATTCTCTCTCGCATTTTCTACAGAAACATAAGAAATACCAATTTTGTATTGTACTTTTTTCTTTTTACTAATGTCGAACGTAAAAAAGACTCCTGAATTTTTTCCTTCTGCAAAAGTTGTCTTTTGCATTAATTTATCTCCTTTCCAAGTACCTGTCTCAACGGCTTCAGCATCGAATTCAGCAACGAAATAAACTTTATAGGGTGTTCGATATCCGCAAAAATTACCTCCTTCGGCATATCCTTCGCATGTATTAGGGGCAGTGATAACAATTGCTGCCTGATTAATATCCGTAGCTGCTATGCCTCCTCCAATTATGATTGTGCCGAAGTCTTGATTTTGCGAATATTCGTAACGAGCCATTCCTGTCCGTTCAGTAACTGTTAGTTCGGCTTTAGTATCATCCTGAACCATTGTTTCGTAATACCCTGCTGTTCCTTTCTCCTGAGAGATATTCACACGATAATTGATAATATTGTCGGGAGATATTTTTAATTTACCTTTTATAGGGAATGTAGGGAAGTTGCCCATATGTTCACATCCTCCGCCACTAAGTTGATTGATAACAAATCCAGCACGCTTATTGAAGTAGGTAGGTGTAAATTGTACCATTCCAAAAGGATATGTTGCACCTGGATACATATACCCTGAAGCTAGTCCAAGCCCTTTCGTTCCAATAAGTGTATTTACTTTATGAGCGTAATCATGATTTTGTCCATTGGTAAAACAGAATGGAAGAAATATCGATAAACACAATAATAGACTTTTTCTAATATACATATTTAGTTAATTATTATAAGGTATTACTTTTAGTTCATAATCATCTGCTGGTAATAATTCTCCGTCAAATTGAATATTAAGTTCTTTATTCTCTCCAGGGAATAATGTAAAGTAGTTTTCATTCATTATAGCAGGAAGAATACGTTCTCCATCAGATTTTCTGTATGCTTGTACATGGATAGAGAACGCTGTGGATGAACCAATATTTTTAATAGATGCTTTTATCACTTTTTTATCATTATTCGTTTCTATAGATGATTTAACGTTAAGTTTTGCCTTTGTCAATTTATTCAACGCTGTATAATCATTCAATACATTAGAACGCCAATAGAAGTTATCGGATAATAACTTACCTTCATTATTCATCAGTTCTAAACGAATAAAATGTACAGGGCTTAGATCTGTTTTTACTTTCTTCTTACCAAATAACTCAAATTCATAAAGAGAATAACCCCATTCAGTTGCACGTTTTATACCTAACATTTTTACATATCGAGCTGTAGTAGGTTTAATTTTAATATCTTCATTTCCTCCTTTCGAATTTGTATTTTCATACACATCTCGCCAAGTTACAGTATCATCCGAAACCTGTAGTTTGTAATGCTTAGCATGGGCATGTTCCCATTTAAGAGTAATGTGCGCTATCTCTTTTTGCTCTCCAAGGTCTACGTAAATCCATTCGTTATCAGAGTATTTACTTGCCCATCGACTACCATCACTACCATCGACAACTTCGTCTGCATCACCGGCATCTCCCGAAATAGAGGAAGCCAGAGCTTTCTTTTTATATGACATATTATCGGTAGTAAAATTCATATCAAAGAAATGTGTTGAACTATTTGCTTTACTATCAGCGACAGCTTGTTGTCCGTATTTTATCATTTCTTTTCCATGCAGATTGTAAACTGTAGCTCTCGCTTTCAATTCTTTGAGATCTTCTAATGTCGTATTTATTACTTTGACAGAATTGTCGGCGTAGCTCCATTGTATGTGAACATGCTCTAATGCTTTTTTTACACCCCAATATGCACCTGTAAGATCATAATAATAATCATAAGTTTGCCAAACAAAAGAAGGATATGCCGATTGGCTCATCCATGTCATAATACCACTAGCATCATTCCACATATGATCTTGCCATCCTTCGAACATGGCTTTGTTGGATTCCAGATTTACTAATTGAGCTTTACGACAAAAATCTTCAATGCCTGATGCTTTTCCGTAGTTTTCATTGACCATTTCAAAATATTTGTCAGGATTTGCATTAGCAGCCTTAGGCCCGAAGAAGTGAAGGTTCCACATCTCGTTACGGGGCCATCAGTCCTTTTGGGGCATGAATTTTTTGAAACTATCGAATGTTGTAAATACAGCGGTTCCTATTTCTGTACGAAATCCCCATCCCGGACGGCCTTTGTAACCAAATGCCATCGGATATTTGGAAAAATACCAACTTGGATGATAATTTCCCCACGGTCCACTGCCTGATAAGCCATCACTATTAGAGTTGGCTTGATAGTGACGGTCACCACCATCAAAATATTTTACATTTTCTGCAAGCCAATTATTTAATGGTGGTAATGGATAACCTTCGTTTTCTCCACACCAAACAGCAATAGATGGATGGTTTCGTAATCGCTTAATTTTTTCTATGGCATTATTATTGAACGCTTGCACATCGTCTGGTAAATTTTTATGTGAATTCAACCAAAAATCGTCCCATACCATAATACCATATTTGTCGCATGCATCGTAGAATTCTTCATCGGTGACGGAACCAATCCAATTTCGGATCATGTTCATATTCATTTCTTTATGAAGTTTAATTTTAAGATCGTATTCTTCACCGCGACAACGAAGCATATACTCGCTCATTCCCCAATTTCCCCCTTTTATATAAACAGGCTCACCATTTATTTTGATACGGAATACCTCATCAACATATTCATAACTATACTCTCTAATGCCAAATGTGATTTGTTTGGAATCAAATACTTCACCGTTCACAGAATAAGTAATGTTACAGGTATATAAATTCGGGTCTCCATAACCATTAGGCCACCATAACTTAGGGCTTTTAATTTCAAATTGCTTATAATCTTTAGCTTTCAGTTTAAAAGATTTTTGCTGTTCTGCCCCAATTGTAATTTCTTTCGTGAATTCAATATTTCCTGGTTGGATTATTCCCTTGAGAATCCCTGTTTGCTCGGTAGTCGTATTGTTTTTCAGTTCTAGTTGTAATTCTAAAAGTGCTTTATCTTTGCTCGGAACTTTGCTCCTTATCCAGGGATCAATAAGAGAAATTTCTCTTGACGTTGTAAGATAGACATCATCGGTAATACCACTTAATAGCCCCGGTACGTATGGCATCCAATCCCAGCTGGCACTTGAGATATAAGTCGGACTTGCATGATTAGGTACTGGGAGTCCTACCCACGATACAAGTACGGCCAAAATATTTTTCTCATTTTTATTTATGAAGGGTGTAATATTAAATTTACCTCGATGCATAAAACCATCGAGAGTGCCAAGTCTATTTCCATTCAGGTAAATATCCCCTTTGCGATTTACTCCTTCAAAGTTGAGCCATAGTATATCTTCAGATGAAAACTCTGGCGTATAAAATTCTGCTCGGTACCAAAAGTTTTGGTCATATTTTGATTTATCTACTTTATAGGCGTTATCACCAAAGTTTGGATCTTCTTCCAAGCCCGCCTCCACATATGACCCGAAGATTGTTCCCGGAACAACGGCCGAAACCCAGTTCGACATATTGTAAGATGTGGACATTATTTGTGTCGGATTTGCTCCGAGTTCTGATTGGGGTTTTACTTTCCAGCTTATAATCTTACTGCCGCTATTTAATGAAATCGTATTTTTCTGAGCATTCACACTAACGAGAAAGGCATAGAACAGGAGAATAATTGATAACCTTAAATTCATTATTATGATTTTATATTTATTGATAATTGCTTTAGGGAAAAATGTTTCTCTTTCCCTAAAGCACATCTTAATTGTTTGTTATTATTTAGATAAAGAGAATGGCGCAGCGTTTTTGCCTGTTGCTCTGTCCTTATTGGGTAGATTACCCATTTCGAAACGAAGAATACCTCCATTTGCAATATCTTTATAAGTAATATAATTTTTGTTTAGAGGATTTCCATTTAATGATGCAGATTGGATATATACATTTTCTTTATTGTTATTATTAGCTTCTATAATGAATTTTTTGCCATCCTCCAGAGTTAAAGTTACTTTCTTGAATAACGGGCTGCCTATTACATATTCATCAGTTCCCGGACAAACGCTATATATGCCAAGAGCACTGAGTACATACCAAGAAGACATTCCTCCCTGGTCTTCATCTCCGGGATAACCTCTCTCAGAGGAATTGTATAGCCTATCCATTATCTGACGTATCCAATATTGTGTTTTCCAAGGTTGTCCAGCGTAAGTGTACATATACGGCATATGTTGAATTGGTTGGTTGCCATGGGCGTACTGACCCATATTGGCAAGTTCCATTTCTTTCATTTCGTGAATGACACTACCGTAAGTACCCGGTTTGATAATGTTAGGAATGGTGAAAACAGAGTCCATTTTAGTTGTGAATTTTTCATCACTGCCATATAAATTTATCAGACCTTGTACATCATGGAAAACAGACCATGTATAGTGCCAGGCATTACCTTCACAATATGCTCCACCCCATTCATAAGGATCGAATGGTTCTACCCATTTTCCACTTAAGGTTCTCCCTCTCATAAATCCGGTAGAATGATCAAATACATTTCGATAATTATACATTTGTTTAGCAAAAACATCTTCATAGAATTTGTTTCCTGTCATTTTAGCCAGTTGATAGCCGCAAAAATCATCGTAAGCGTACTCTAAAGTTTGAGCTGTTGAACCCATCGACTCGGGATAGGTTACGTAGCCTAATTGCCAATATTCTTTCCATCCGGCACGTCCGTTTGCACCTCCCCAAGGCCCCTTGTTCATAGCCTCGTGTGCATATGCTTTTAACGCTCTCTCAGAATCGAAAGTACGTATACCTTTTGCCCAAGCATCGGCTATCAGTGAGATAGCGTGATTACCAATCATTCCTCCGGTTTCTCCTGGTGCAGACCACGAAGGTAACCATCCACATTGCTCTTGTGCATCTAATAAGGCATTCATATATCTACCTTGCATAGTAGGGTGGAGGATATTGGTCAATGGAAATTGTGAGCGGAAAGTATCCCAGAATCCGTTATCGGTATACATATATCCTTTATATATTTTTCCATTATATGGACTGTAGTAATATGGTTCATTGTTTTCATCGCGTTCATAGAACTTACGTGAGAAAAGATTGGCACGAAAAAGACAAGAGTAGAAAGTTCTTATTTGTTCATCTGTACCACCTTCTACAATTACCCTGTTTAGTAGCTCATTCCAAGTTTTTGCTCCTTTTGCTTTTGTAACTTCTAGTGTCTTGTCATTACCCAATTCTCGTTTTAGGGTTAGTAAAGCCTGTTCTGGGCTGATATAAGAAGACGCGGCTTTAGCCTGCACTTTTATTCCTTTTTTAAACTTGATATATCCACCTGCTCCTTTGCCTTCCCGATGAGTTTCGTTAGGAAAAGTTTGGTCCTTTTCATTTTCCCATGTACCATAAGCCTCAAAAGGGCTGTCGAATTGAACAATGAAGTAATTACGAAAATTATCCGAATGATTTACAAAACGCTGATTATTTACCCATCCGCTTATTTGTCTTTTTACAGGGTCTATCTTTATTTCGCTCATGGCTTTTAACCCATCTAATACAAGATAAGCATCTCCGTTTTTGGGGAATGAAAAACGCAGATGCACTCCTCGTATTGTTGGAGCCATTTCTGTTGTAATACCATTGTCTAAGGTTACTTTATAATAATGGGGCTTGGCAATTTCGTTATCGTGGCTGAATTTTGTTGCTCTTTGTTCTTCATTTACAATTAATTCACCAACCATAGGCATAAAAGAATAAACCGCATAATCACTCATCCAAGGACTACATTGATGTGCCTGTTGGAAGCCTCTTATCTTGTCTACAAAGTATTGATATTTCCAACCTTCGCCATTAGGCCCTGTTTGTGCCGACCAAGTATGCATTCCATATGGCATTGCTGTAGTAGGGTAGGTGTTTCCATAGCTAAGTCCGAAATGGGAGTCTGTGCCTTGTAATGTATTTACATACTGTACCAAATCTTTTAACTGAGCATTGACAGTCATTATTGGTAATATAAAAATAAAAAATATTACGGTGATCTTTTTCATTATATTTAATTGTTTGTTATCTCTTCATTACATATGCAATATTTTGCCGATTAGTGTAAGCCATATATTTTTCATATACTATGATGATATCCTTAATTTCTTTCCCTAGCAGACACAAATACCTATATGGGGCAAGTATCTGCCAGGGAAAAATCTATTATTGGAGACAATCGGTAATTTCTAATTAATCAAACTAGAACGATACCTGTACACCCAGATTAATAACACGTTGGTTCATGTATGAATCTCCTGCCGAGTTTGTCTTAATCTCAGGGTCTTGTTGATATTTATCGTAATTTGTTTTTGTAAACATATTATAAGCATTTACATAAAAACGGGTACTGTTTATTCCTTTAGGCAAACTACTTTTAGGAAGTTCATACCCAAGATCTATTGTCTTAAGCCTGATATACCATGCATTTACTAACCAGAAATCCGACATGTAGCCTTCGCTACTACTTACGGTTGCCGGGTTTGTTGTTAAACGAGGAAAATCGATTTGTTCTCCATTATCATATCTTTCCTGAGTCCAACGTTTTTGGTGGATTGGTTGAAACTGGCTCTTGAATGATTCAATACCTGTACCTACAACACTGAAACTGTAATCAAATGATCCTTGGAACAACAAGCTAATAGTAAATCCTTTGTATCCGGCGCCAATAGTCCAACCTAAGGTTGTAGTCGGGAGATTAGGTTTGCCAATTGCACCTTTATCGAAATCATCGATAATTCCATCCCCGTTAAGATCTTTATATTTTAGGTCTCCGGCAGTTACGGGAATATTAGGTATTGCTATTTTATTAGGATTCCCTTGATTATAAATTTCATCGATTTCGTTTTGAGTATAATATCCATCCCATGTATATCCAAACGGTTGACCTATAGGTTTACCAGTTTCTGAAAGCCATGGGTAGCGTTGTTGGGCTTCAGCCTTGTATTTCACATTGTTTTTGGCGTAAGAGAAAACCAGATTAGTATTGAAATCTACTTGTCCAAATTTATCATTATATCCTATTTGTCCATCAAATCCTTGATTGGTAGTCTCTCCAATATTTGTACGAGGAAGCCCGATCCCTAACATCAGAGGAACATCATTTTTTTCTACTAACTGATCGTAACGGAAGTCGTGGAAATAGTCGATACTGAATGATAATTTATGAAACATATTGGCATCTATACCCACATTGAATTTACGAGCTTTTTCCCATGTTACAAAAGCATTACCCAATGTACCCTCTTTGTATGAATCATAACTTTGAGGCGATTCGCCGAAATTGTATCCAGATCCTTTTTCATATACCTGCTTGTATAAGTAGCGATTACCCGGAGTAACATCAGAACCTACCAATCCATAAGAAGCTCTAAGTTTCAACATCGCTATGTTTTTAAAGCGTTCTTGAAAGAAGTTTTCTTCTGCAATATTCCAACCAGCTGCAACTGCAGGGAAAAATCCAAATCGATTATCTGCTCCAAATCGGTCTGTACCGTTATATGCTCCATTGAAGTCGATCAGATACCTATTCTTGTAATTGTAACTGATTTGTCCTGTATATCCTTCGAATTTCTCAGGTACAGCAGCACTAGTCCACATGTCTTTGTCTGCAGTACGACTTTGCCGGTTATACATTAACATAGATTTTATAGTATGCACTTCATTAAATGTTCTTTCATAATTCAGGAAAGTCTGGATATTGACATCCCTGATAGCTTTTTCAGTACCTCCATTGATTATATACCTTGAGTAGGCATAAGATGTTGCTGTAGGATTGATAGTATATGATCCTGGTTCTGTGTTAGGATTGTAGTGATAGGTAGGATACATATCCTTAGACCGTCTCATTCCTCTGAAATTTTCATCTATACTAGAGTAAGCTATACGAAACATACCAGAAAGCCCTTGAGTGACAAAATCCAATTTTTGAGATACATCGAATAAAATATTGGAATCGAATCGTCTTGTACGCTTATATCCTTCGTTTGCCAAGCGTGCGTTTAGAGTAGGATCTTTACTCTCTGTCAAAAAATAATTATGATATGCATATGTTCCATCAGGATTAATTACCGGAGCCGAGAATGGAGTCATGCTCTTGAAATTGTAAATTTCTCCTACAGCATTCAAACTATTTGGTTCGTTAATATTCATAAAACGAGATGACATGTCTAAACGTGCTTTTGTCGTTGACGTAACATCAAAATCCAGATTTGCACGGAAATTGAATCTTCTGTAGAAATAGTCTGTGTTTACTTCTCCGTATGGATCATCAAAATTCCGGGTCAACCCGTTCTGGGAGAAAAATCCTCCTGTCAGAAAGTATCTCAATTTCTGAGTACCACCCGAAATATCCACATTCATATTTTTCTGAGAGGCTGTTTTCTTAAAGATCTCATTGTACCAGTCTACATTTGGGTGTCCATATGGATCTTCTCCTGTCTGATATAATCTGAGATCCTCATCGGTAAATGGTTTCTGGGTATACAATCCGTCATTTTCGTAGGCTTCATTTACTAATGATGCCGATTCGTAAGCATTTAAGAATTTAGGAGTACGAACAGGCATTGTCAAACCTCCTTCTAAACGAACGTTTATGCGAGGTGTACCTTCAGATCCGCGTCGGGTTTTAACTACTAATACACCATTGGCTCCCTTTATTCCATAAATAGCTGTAGTCGAGGCATCTTTCAATATAGAGATACTCTCTATTTCATTTACATTGATTTGTTGTAACTGATCGTATGAATATTGTACATCGTCGACAATAATAAGAGGTTGGTTTCCGCTGTCATTTAAAGAGCTAGCTCCACGTATAAAAAAGTCCGAAGCGTCCTTACCTGGCTGTCCCGATCGCTGTTGAGCAAAGAATCCCGGAAGTTTACCATATAGAGCATTCTGCACGTTAGATGTGGGCACATTTTGTATTTCAGAGGCAGAAATGGCACTTACAGCTCCGGTTAGAGTGATTTTTTTAGTTTTTCCAAAACCAACTACTATAACTTCATCCAAATCTGTTTGATCGCTGGACAATACAATGTCCAATACTTTCTGATTAGTTATTTTGATAGTTTGTTTCTTAAAGCTAATAAAAGAAAAAGAAACATTATCTCCTGATTTTACTGTTAATGTATAATTCCCGTTTATATCAGTCATCGTACCGTTTATCGTACCGTCTACAACAACACTAACACCGGCCAATAACTCACCGTCTGTTGAAGATACTTTTCCTTTCAGTTGGATCTGTTGTTGTCCAAAAGCGAAGGTAAATATCTGTATACTAATAAATAATAAAAATAGTCTTTTCATATTGTTTATCTATATTAAAGATTCAATAAACATTCATTTTACCACATCGGGTTTTGAACCAGATTACTGTTTTTGTTTACTTCGCTATATGGTATAGGGTAGAGATATCTTCTTGTATCGAATTTTGCATCCAGAATATCTTTTTCCATAAACTGCATATTTCCTGTTATAAGCGTTATAGTCAATCCTTTAATTGGTTTATTGAAAATCTCTTCAGCTTTCCTCCAACGGCGTATATCCCAATAACGATGTTCTTCGAATGCCATTTCTATCCTTCTTTCATTACGAATAAGTTCTTGCATGGCTTGGCATGTTACGTTGTTATCGATTCCATATGTACCATCATCACCTTCGATACCAGCTCTTTTTCTAATTTCTCTTATTACGTTTAATACTTTCGGATTAACAGTGCTTTTCCCTGTTGACAAATCATATTCATTTTGCGCTTCGGCATAATTGAGCAAAATTTCGGCATAACGAAATACTACCCAGTTGCGAGTAACACCTGAATATTCCACTTCATTTTCGAATTTGCCCATAAACTTACGCATATAGTAACTCGTTCTTGTTTTTGTTTCACTTATGCCTGCAGGATTGCTTCGCCCGCCTTCATAAGTAGCCAAGATAGAGCTCAACCAATGTGATCCTTGATGTAATATTGTATAGTCTAGTCGAGGGTCACGATTGTCGTACATACTTGCATTGAAGCTATAAGGATATTTAGAACTTTGCCCTATTGCTTTTCCATCTTTCATTGGGAATGCATTCACTAGGTCTTGAGTAGGACTGGTACGGGCATTTCCTTTTGCATTGCCCGAATATCCATACGGACCATTAGCCATTTCCACATCTTTATTGCCAGAACCACCTTGTACATGGAATATTACTTCTTTAGCGTTTGCATTGTAATATTGTAGGAAGACATCTCTGAAATCACTCATCAGCTCATAACCTTGATAGGTACCGTCCGGACCCCATTCGGCCATAAATTGTTCGGCTGCGTTTGCTGCTTTTTGCCAACGTTCTGCTTTATAGTCTGTATACCCCACATATGGATTATTGGCATCGAGTGTGTTACCATTAAAGAGTGGGCTTGCGGCATATAAAAGTACTCTCACTTTAAGGGCCATTGCGGCACCAGCTGTTACAACATGTCCGTTATCATTTATATTGGCTACTGGAGCTGATCGTAAACTATCCTTTATTACATCGAGTTCGCTTACAATATAGTCTATACACTCTTCGAATTTATTTCTGGGTAATTCCATTGATTGATCTAGCTCATAAGGGATATCTCCAACTAACGGTACACCGCCATAACGTTTTACCAATTCGAAATAATATAGGGCTTTCAAGAAACGAGCTTCTGCTTTCCAAGCTCTGTTCATTGGTATTCTTTGAGCTACATGATTATTAAATCTCTCCTTAAGGGGAACGATATCGATATTGTTTATAAATGTATTAGCTCTGCGGATACCTGTATAAAACTCACCCCATGACATATCTTGACTTATACGTGTCGATGCTGTATATTGCCCTGCGGATAGTTTTTTTATTTGATTATTGTTTGTCACAGATGTTACTGCATCATCAGTCGCTGCGTCCAAATAATCGCCATCGATGCGATTATGTCCATACATTTTAGTTCTTAAAACACTATATACTGAATTCAAATATTTTTGAGCATCGACTCCTAATGAGTCTCTATCTGAAAATACATATTCGAGGGTATATTTTTCTACTGGTACTTCTTCGTAATCGTTACACGCCGATAGTCCAAAGAAAAGACCTATTAGTATTATATATATATTATTTTTCATATACTTCATTTTTTAGGAAATACTAAAATTTGATATTGATTCCTGTATTAAATCCTCGTAGCATAGGGTAATTTCTAAAGTCCATAACTTCAGGATCTACAAGATCGGTGGCAGATTGTGTCCATAAGTTTTGTCCTCCGACGAATATTTTGACTTTTGCACCACCCAAATAGTTTCTGGATAGAGATTCGGGTAATGTATATGCTATGTTTAGATTCTTAAGTCGTATATAGTTGCCTGATCTTAGCCAAAAAGAGTTGTTCATTCCGTTCGGTCTGTTATTGTATTGATTCGAACCTGACGATAATCTAGGGAAAAGTGCTGTTTCAGCAGTTTCTGGAGTCCAACGATTTATTATGTGTTCATAAGCTTGGCTATAATCACCGAAGACCTTGTGGAATCCGGTAGTGAATTCATGCCCGGCATCGGGTAAGTAAATCTCTCTGTTATATACACCCTGAAATAAAGCCGACACTTCAAAACCTTTATATTCAAAACCTAAGTTTAACCCAAAATAAGAAATGGGCTTATCACCTCCGATGACTGTTTGGTCAAACTCATCTATAACTCCGTCTCCATTCAAGTCTTTATATTTCAGGTCTCCCGGTATAATTCTTTCTCCTGCAATAACAGGACTGTTTTTAATTTCTTCCTCAGTTTGGAAAAAGCCATCGGATACTAATCCATATATAGCATTTACAGGACGCCCTGTTCTACGCAAATAATCATAAGGAACATTTTGTTCGTCCATAAACTTAACCTTCGAGGAGTATATATTCCAGTTTCCTGTGATGTAATAATTAAAGTCCTCAACATTATTCTGATAAGTGATCGATAGGTCTATTCCTTTATATTGATTTTTCCCTATATTTTCAGCAGGGTAGTTTAGTCCTATAAGTTCTATAGTTTTACCTCTTTGTCTTAGCAGATCAAAGTAATTGTCACAATAAAAATCAGCTGTAATCAAAAGACTTTTGTTTAATAATGCTGCATCTACTCCCACATTTAGCTTATGTGCTCTTTCCCATGAAACGTAAGGGTTTGCCAATGCATTGTCAACTTCATTTATACCATTAGCAGAACCAGCTAACCAGCCTCCATATCCGGACCCGTGATCGTACCATACTCCATTATTAATATCATTACTATATTGTTGTCTCCATGTAAAATAACCGGCAGAAGAATTTCCTGTTTCACCGAATACTCCACGTAATTTAAATTGATCTAACCAATTTGCGTCAGATAAAAAGGCTTCTTTGCTTATATCCCAGCCTAAGCCTACAGCATAAAATGTACCCCATCGTTTTCCTGGAGCTAATCTGTTAGAATAACTTCTTGAAACCGAAGCCTGAGCAAAATATTTTTTGAGATAATCATATTTAGCTTCGACATTAATATTTACGGGCTTTTCAGGTAATAAATAGTTATCAAGGACTTCACCTACGTCAGAGAATACATTACCTTCTATGGTATGAGCATTATTTATTGTTTTAATATAGTTTAAAGCTATTTGCCCATACATAGACTGATAATTGGAAACTCCCCGAAATTCATTTATTTGGGTATCAGTTGATCCAAAGTGTTCATAACTACCTCCTTGTCCGTTAGCATATGGTATATATAAAAATACCGGTTCACGTTTGCTGCGTACTAATGCACTACGGCTCTGAAAAGCAACATTACCGACCATGTGTGCTGATAAACCTTCGAGGAGCCAGTTCATATTGTGATCTAATGTTATATTTCCAGTTCCGTCACGAGTTATATCTTGTGTATATCCCGAACTGATAGTTCGAGCCATTAGGTTTTGATCATGTAAATTGTTTCCGCCAAAAGAACCATTCGGATTATATATTGGATATGCAATATTAGATGTGGAATATAGGTTGTTAAAAATCTCTTTCCATCCGTTTCCCGGCTGATTTCCATCTTCGATACGTCCCATAATGGAAGCTCCCAATTTGAGGTTATCCATTACATTTACATTAATTTTAGATGTAATCATGTAACGTTCATACTTAAGATTGGTATTATAACCATTGTTTGAAGATTCTCTTAATAAACCATCTTCTGACATATATCCCAGATTCACAAAATATTGAGCAACTTTACCTCCTCCGGTTGCATTGAGATTGTATGATTGTATTGCAGAATTATTTTTCAATATTTGGTCATACCAGTTCACATTTGGGTGTGTTTCAGGGCTAGTAGAGTTACGGAATTTTTCGATGTCGGCTGAGCTGTAAATTGGTTTTTCACCATCGTTAACTCTTGCTTCATTTAGCAAATATGCATATTGAAAAGCTGAAAGAGGCTTAGGTGTTTTTATCGGTTCTTGTATACCATACCTTCCGGTAAATGATACTTGAAATCCTCCTTCTACAGGTTTCTTGGTCGTTATATACAATACTCCACGAGAACTGCGTCCACCTAGAAACATCGAAGACAAAGCGTCTTTTTGAACCGAGACAGACTCGATACTTTCTACATCTAAATTGAATAGGTTACTCTGAAAACCATCAACTATTACCACCGGGCTTGTTGCTCCTCTGAGATTGATGCCAAATTGAGAGGTATTGTCACTATATCCGGAATTGGCATCTATCGGTTGTGAACCAATGTAAGCATTGTTATCGACACCCGAAGAAGTGAAAATATCTCTCATTCCACTATTTTGTGTAATATTTAAGCCTGGAATTCTTCCAACCAAAGCAGGAATTATACTATGCGACAATGTAGATGACAGTTCTTCGGTATATATAGTAGAAATTGCGCCTAAATGGCTTTCTTTACTGATGGTCTTACCAAACGGAACATCTATAGTATCAGGATTCTTAAGCTTTTTATCCTTTAAGGTTACTTTGAATACTTTTTTCTTGTCCGATGTAGAATTCACTTTTACTTCTTTTACCAAATAATCTGGATGAGAGAGAACTAATGTAGCTCCATTTCCAGAGTCAAGGTTAAAGGAGCCATCCATATCGGTAGTTACTACATGATTACTCTTCTTTATAGATACTTTTACTTTAGAGATAGGCCTTCCATATTGGTCTATTACCATACCCGAGAACCCTGGCTTATCAGCAGGTGTAATGTCTTGGGCATAACAGAATCCGTACCCTGACAAAAACCATACAAGCATAAGTAAGAAATAGTTTTTGCTAATTCTTTTATATATTATATTATACATATATTTTGGCTTTTTAATTTAAAAATTGACTCACGATCATTTACAAATAAAATTGTATACAAACGGTTCTATTGGTTTTCCCGGTTGATTAGGGTTTTGCTCCACTTCTTCTTTATGCTGCTCGTCATAGTCGCTGACATATTTAGTCTTATCACTATTTGTGAAGTAATATTTTATTGAAGTTATAGTCTCACCTGCGGGTATATTGAAATATGCTTCAGACCAAAATGTTTTACTATAGGCTATTCCGTATTCAGAATCTTTCTTCATTTTCGTTTTATCGGATATTTCATCTACTTTATAACTATTGCCTTTATCTGTAATGGCCGTAGCATTTAAGTAAATATTATTTACCTCTGACATTAAGTCGTTGGTATAGTAATCTCCGATATATTCGAATGTCAAAATATCATTTTGAGTAGCTGTTCCCGGAGTAGCTCTGTTAAAATGATATTCACAGAAATCGATAATATCACCTTCTCCATCAGTAACATCAAAGCAGTCGCCCCAAAGCACCTTCCATCTGTCCTCATCGCTACCTAGTCCATCATCGGCATGATTGACAAAAAAGCCAATTTTAGCCCTTAAATTATCCGGACCTGTTTTTATCTTTATTCTTACTTTAATAAATAAGTGTATATTATTGTGGATAGTCCATGAGTCTTTTGCTTGAAACGCATACCATTGCATATCATCCAAAACATTTGTAGTACGGCCTCCTACGGTATTTAATAGAGCCTGATCCCAAGATAGTCCCGGCTTATTTTTAGGAGATCCGGTTAGCAATTCCATAGGTCTTAATTCTCCTATATCATTCCACAATTCCCATGTTACTTCAGCATCCTTAGCTTCACTCCATGATTTTGGAACTTGAAAAGCTATTATCAGCTTATCGGTTTTATCTTCGTTAGCCATTGCTTTTACATAAAATGTAAAATTTGCATATTCCCCGGCTTTCACAGAACTTGTATTATATACTACCGGAGACTTGATGTCTTTGAATTCGTCATCGAAATATGCGCCATGATCATTAAGCAATTCAAAACCACAAGCAACAAATATGATGGCAATTATTGCTACTCCAAGGGGCTTTAATATTAGCCTGATATTTAATTTGTTTTTCATCAGATTCGGATTTTTAGTTAATTAGCTACTCTTTCCAATACATAGGTATATACGTTGCTATGGCAACCTGGAGCGAAGGACAAGATTATCTGCCGCTCTCCTTTATTTATTATGTATTCGAAAGATGAAATATTAGCTGTCGGAGCTCCGTTTTCTTTGAATATAAGCTGAGATGGGTACTGAGGGTCATCAATATTCCATGTACCGTTTTCTTTGACTAGAAATGGAAGATAATTTTCTATTTTGTATGTTTTATCTGTATTGAAAGTTATTGAGAATGCTTTAAAGTCCATAGCATTAGTAATATCCGATCCATTTCTTGTAACCTGACTGATACTCCAGCTTCCACTAAGATTTTTATCTATTTCTTCAGCCGAATAATCATTTGAATCTTTGAATTCATCACAGGAGCTAACCATGCTTGCCAGTAAGATAAGTAAGATGACAAGCTTAAAATTCAGTATATTCATAATTAATTAGGTATATAATTAAATATCTATTTTTATAAATTATAATTAGGATTTTGTATCAATCCTGGCGACTTGATTGTTTCCTTGTATGGGATAGGCCAGAAGTACATTGCTTTTCTGAAAATACGTTTACGTACATTGAACTTTTGGTACGTTCTGCCACCATCTGTGGTCATACGGGGCTCCATTCCGGTCATTTGCTGATTTTCGGTTTCTTCAGCTATTTTCCAACGTCTTACATCCCAAAATCTATGTCCCTCTATGGCAAATTCTATACGTTTCTCATTTTGAATAGCTTTACGCATTTCTAAACGTGTCATGTTGGGCTTCAAACCAAACATATTGTTAGAATTTGCAGGGTCGTCGTTAATATTGATTCCTCCTCGTTTTCTTATTTGCTTCAAGATTTGATATGTTTCTTCATTGGCCGGTACAATAGCACTTTCCCCTTGTGATGTTATCAAAAACTCGTTCATTGCTTCCGCATACATCATCAAAACTTCTGCATAACGAATAATAGGAGTTTGTTGTGGACCACCATGTACTGTATTTGCAGCTAAATCGCGGTTAACCATTTTGTTGATATAATAACCGGTAGGTGTACCTTGATGAACCGCATCTTTATCACCAGATGAACCGTCTGCATTGAGTGCAATGATTATGGGTGTAGGCGAGCCCGAATTAGATTGTAGCGATACTCCGTCGTAAACAACCGTATTGCGAAGGCGTGGATCTCTGTTTTTATACGGATTGTTTGGATCATATCCTGAAGCAGGATCATTTATTGGTAGGCCGTTATTCATCGGAAATGCATCTACAAGTTCCTGATATATATAGCCTCCTCCCGAACCATTACGGCTAGGTGGTTGAAACCAGCTTTCTCTTGCCCGATCTGATTGACTCCGATCTTCTAATATAGCTTCTACAAAAGGCTTCGAAGATGCATATTTTGTGTCGGCTGCTATAAATTGGGCATAAAATCCATGTCCGGGATCCGGCGCATTATTATTTAAAGGATCGGTATGTAATTCGAATAGACGGTATTGTCCTAGTCGTATAACCTCATAGGCTGCATCCATTGCTTCTTTCCAACGTTCAGCTTTATACTCGGGATAGCCTAATAATTCGGCAGGACAATTTGAACCAGCCACTATATCACTATTTCCATTAAACAATGGACTGGCTGCATATAGTTTTATTCGTGCTATTAATGCTTTACACGCCCCCCCGCTTGCACGTCCGTATAGACGTCCCGAAGGTCTTACAGCAAGGTCTTTTTCGGCACTCTCACATTCCTTTATAATGTATTGGGCACATGCATCATATGTGTCGCGTACATCTTTCATTTTATCTGTTTCGAGATATACTGTATCTCCAATCAGAGGTATTCCTCCGTAATGTCTTAATAAAACAGAATAATACCATGCACGCAAAAATTGAGCTTCTGCTTTGAGCCGTTTCTTCAGTCCCGGCTGAATCGGTGTTTTTTCAATACCTTTGAAAAAGATATTTACCCTTCTGATATTTTCATAAGGGATTCTCCATGCGTCGTCGGTTATAACTACAGGATTAACTGTTCCTGTTGCAAATTGTAAATCGGCGGTTACTTTCGACGACATCTTGTATTCTGCTTCATCACATGCAGTCTGCAATCCTCCCAGATTTTCACCGTCTTTCGAAAAACGATTAGCTCGGGTATCAAGACCTATTTCTCGATAGATCTCATTCAGAAATCCTTCCGTAAGGGCACTATCTGTAAATACTCTTTCATAATCCAGATCAGTGGTCACAGTTTCGTCAAGGAAACTGTTGTCTTTACAGGAAAAACCTCCCCATACGACCATTATGATTAATAATGAATAGAAAATGTTTTTCATACACAATAATGTATTAGGTTAATAAAAAATTAAATGAAATAGTGAAGTCTTTACTAAGACATGATGCTATTTATATTTTGTGAACTAGATATTTATGAAGCAATCGAATTATTTTAGCAGATAGGACTGTTCACTAAGAGTTCGATAACAGAATCTAGGAACAGTTATACTATCATGCTATATTAGCTAGATAATTCTCTCTTTTATTTCGTTCAAAATTAACATGTTCATTTACATGCCCCAATCTTTATTGGGCGTATTACCCATATATAACTCCAATGTTGCCCCATCAGCAATAGAAGAAAAATCTATATAACAGTTTTTATATTCTTTGCCGTTCAATAAAGCTTTCTGTATATATATATTTTCCGGGGAGTTGTTATGTGCAATAATGGTGAATTTACCTCCTTTAAAATATTTTGAGTCCAGATTATATTCTATTTTGTCGAATATAGGACTTGTTATTTCGAGACGTGTATCTCCCGGGCAGACAGGGTGTATTCCAGAGGCTGCAAGTACATACCAAGCCGACATTTGACCAACATCTTCATTCCCCACAATACCTTCTACTTTGTTTGCGTAAGCTTGATTACAGATATGGCGTGTCCATTTTTGAGTAAGCCATGGTTGCTTTAGCCTATTGAATAAGAATGGAATGTGATGTACCGGTTCATTCGCATGGTTATAATAATCGTTCCATAACATATTTTGTGGAGTCTTTTCAAAAAGGTTGGTTAGATTGGCAATAACTTTCTCTGTTCCTCCCATCAATTCAACCATACCTGGTATATCATGAGGTACAAACCAACCCTGTTGATAAGGGTTCGATTCGATACATCCATACCACTCTTTAAGTAGAGCATCTTCCGGCCATTCTTCCCAAGTTCCGTCAATATTACGCGGTCGGAACCATTCCTTTTCTTTATCGAAAATATTTTTATAAGCCTGTCCTTTTCTCAAAAATAATTCTTCATCTCCATGGTTCCCTATTCCTTTTGCAATCTGAGATATGCACCAGTCTGCATAAGCATATTCAAGAGTATGAGAGATACTGAGAGATGATCCTGTATAGCCTAGATCTCCATTTCCATATTTTTTCGAAGTATTTACTGCATATTGATATGCTTTATCTATATTATAATTGCGTATACCTTTCACGTAGGCATCAGCAAGGACTGATAATGCGGGATTTCCTATCATACAACCAGAATATGCATTGAGCATTTCCCAACGTTCGTAATATTCACGTCCGCTTTGTTCTGCAAGCGTTATTAGGGAGTTTAGCTGATCGTTTACCAGTTCAGGATTGATAATCGTTTGTAAAGGGAACTGGCTGCGAAATACGTCCCATCCACTAAATATAGTACGCTTAGTGAATATTGAATTACTATTATATATCTGTTTGTTTCCACCTACATAACGGCCATCAACATCGGTATATGTACGTGGATCTATCATTGTATGATAGAGTGATGTATAAAAGATTGTTTTTTGATCTTCTGTTCCTCCGGAAACTTCTATTCTACTCAATTCTCTATCCCATAAATCTTTTGCTTCGTTACGTACTTGATCGAAATCTTTATTTGCTATTTCAGCATTGAAATTCTTCTCGGCACCATCCATATCGACAAAAGATATTCCCACTTTTAGAATAACTTCTTCATCTTTTTTTGTTACGAATTCGGTGAAAAATCCAAGATGTTTTCCTTCCAGTTCCTTAACATTATTAATGATTTTAGCTTCAGATATCCTTTGTTGATAAGATTCACTTACAACGTCATTACGCTTACGTTTCCAGTTGTTGGGTATATCAGCACTCCAGAAAGCATAATTCTTCAGAGGTTGGCTAAATTGAGCATAAAAAAATACAGTATAGTCCGCATTGCCTTCTCCGTCACCCCAGCCACCACCTTCCGGCGTGCATTTCATCCATCCTTGTATAGTGCTATCATTGACTACTTTTATATATTGATACGACGATGTTCCTCCAACTCTTCTTGCCAGGTCGATTTGTATACGCGATTGCTTATGTTCGGGGAATGTAAATCGTAATATTCCGCTATGGGGTGCAGCTGTGGCTTCTACCCCGATACTATAATCGGATAGTTCTACCGAATAATATCCGGCTATAGCTATTTCTGTATCTTTATTGTATAGAGAACGATATCCATCGATGCTACCATCCTCTTTGCCTGCTATTATTTTCAAATCTCCTGTAGTAGGCATCACAAGGAAATTACCTAAATCTCCGAACCAGCCTACACCACTCATTTGAGTGAAAGCAAAACCTTCTATTGTTTTATGTTCATAACTATACCCCGGAGCGTTATCACCTCCTGTAATTGTATTTGGATTAATCTGAACCATTCCGTATGGAGTAGTTGCTCCCGGAAAAGTTTTACCTAACCCATGATATACTCCGGCAGCACCCACACTGGTGCTAGCCCCAATAAATGGATTAACATAATCGGAGGGAGCATATTTTTTTGTGCTAATATTAGATGTGCACCCTGTCATTGACAGGCATAGTAGAGCTACGATAAGCAGCATTGTCGTTCTATACATAGTATTTTTGATTTATCTTTTTATTAACAATGTTTTGATTCCAAAGCGAGGAATTGATAAATGTATATTGTTCTTTTCGATTGTTTTTTCTGCAATAACATTACCATTTAGGTCAATCTCTTTCACAGCCGATAAAGGAAAACCAAAGTTTAGTTTTTGCTCAGAATCATTTTCTTCAGCATTAAAGAGTCTAATAATGAGATCATCGCCTTGGCTTTTAAAAGCGGTTACTTCGTAACCTGAATTAGCTGCATCAAAATAACACTTGTCTTCTGAATTAGTTTTCTTATGAAACGAATAGACTAAAGGTTCATTCCACTTATTACTTTCAGTTGCTATTCCTGCATAATCCCATTTGCCTGAATGAGGGATGATAGCATATTTCATTTTCAAAGGCTTGGTTATTTTATAATCAACGCCCCACAATCCAATACCTGAATATTGGGCAGTTAGACTTAATGGAAAGTCTTCCCCGTGGGAGTATGAGGTAGTATGATCAGATAATAATGCAAATCCATATTTTTCATTTCTGTCCACAAGATCTATCCAGTTAAGTATGATATTATGCTTTATACTATCCCATGTATTAAAGAATGTATCTTTAAGATTACTCTCGCATACATCGAATGGAGCATTTTTATATAATTTGGCTGAGTGTAGATTGAGGGGAAACATTACATTCAATTTGAATTTATCATTGACAAAAGCTCTTCTGTTTTCGCGCCAGTTATGTCCTTGCTTATATTCCCCTATGCCAACATTGTTTTTCCAATCTATAGTTAAATCAAAATCAATACGCCTTTGCCCATTGTTTAATGTGATAATTTGTGTGTATGGATGGGAAGATATATTTCCTTCTATTTTGAGGATAGTTCTGAGGTTATTTTCTTCCAAAATAGTCACTTTAGCAAGTGAATCGGCAGAAGAATAATATTTTTCATCTTCATAAAAATAGCCTCTCAATTCTCCAAAGTTATATTCACTCGTGATATCGATATATTCCTTATTATCCTCATCTTTAGATGTTAAGCTTTTTATTATACCTCCTTTCGTAGAGCTAATAATGATTTTGTACATATCGTTTTGTACAGTATAGTCTCCATTTGGATGGCATTGTACTGTAGAATACTTTTCTGGCTTAGATTGTTTATCTTGCAGACTATATGTTGCATAACCAAAAGGAGGTACCTTTGCTTTGAAGATAAGATAAACAGAATCTCCTTCTTGTATAAAGGATGAAGGAGTTTTGCTTTTTTTCGAATCGTAAACAGTTATACCATGTGAAATATTCACACTCGATAAATTAATCTTCACGAGCTCTGATCTTTCAATTGCAAGCGTATTATAGACTCTTATATAAGGTAGATTGTCCGATGATAATATATTGGATATATCATAAGTTTTAATGGCATCTTTAATGATATTGTCTGATATATCGTTTGTATTATTAGTCCATAGGGTGATTTCCTGCGCCCAAGTATGTTTTTCGTTCAATCTATTGTAAGGCACTATCCAAGAATCATGATGTTGCGCCATCATCAACGTTCGCCAAGCATCATCTAAAGATGTCTGTAAAGGCTTGTAGTTGTTATCAATAGTTGCCATGGCTGCAATCTTTTCGGCCATAACAATTTTATTTTCGGAAACACGTACTTCCTGTGCAATTCTTTGAAGCACCTGACTTCCCCACATGAGATTTACTAAAACATTTTCTTGCGAAAAGTGCCAATTATCATCAGACTTGCCTTCCGATATATTCTCTATATAGTCTTTCCACGTCACATATATAGAATTATTCTTAATATTATTTCCATTGCCAATCCAAGGGCCATTTTTCCAACCGGCATCTTGATAACACATTCCAACCGGCATCTTAATTCCATAGTCGAAACAAGCCTTGAGGTAAGAATCAGAATTGTTCCATGCTTTAGTTTGCCATGTAGAATGATCTTCAAGAGCTTCACAGGCATATCTTGGTACTGTAAGAATCGAAGTTCCGTCGGGCCCTATCCAATTGACCAATTGTCCTCCATAAGCAGCAGTGTATCCGCCCCAACAAGTATCGGGACATTTAAGTACGGCATACTTAAAACCGAATAGTTTTAGAATTTGAGGCAAACAACTGGTGAAACAAGGTTCTTCAGCCGAATATGTACTAAAAGTTACCTCAGGAAAATGTTGATTAAGTTTTTTTATACCATATTCAAATTGTCGAATAAGGCTTTCTCCTGAGATATTATAACAATAGGGCTGAGCATATGTCGGATTTGTAAATTCAATTCTTTTGTCTGTTATAATATTTTTAAAGTTATTGTACGCTTTAGTATCCTTTACTCTGACTGTATCCCATGTTTCCGGTTCTATTTCAAGCCCTATACGCCATTCGGGATGCTGAGCCAATTTATCAACCATAAATTGTGTTACCCACATCGGATAGTGACCATAAATACCACCATGATAACCGTCAACAAAATAAGCCTGTGTTTGAGACGACACTTTGCTTGATACAGCTATAGTTATTAGTATGAATATAATAATTCGCTTCATTATCTTTACTGAGACTTATTTTATCTTTACTAGTGTTATCTTTCTTTCACGAGGTTTGTTAATCTCATAAATAGTTGAGGTAAGCAGATTGATTTCATCTTGCCATGCTTTTCTTATTTCCGGAAACATTGCTTTCGAGTAAAGATCACGTCTGCCATTGAGCCAACCATTGCTATCTTTGTATTTATCTAAAATCTGGATTGCTTCCCGGCTATTGAGATTGGTTATACCTTTAGGCAGAAAGAAATTAAATTCTACCCATGCATATTCGCGGAATCGACGTTCTATTTCCCAACGTTCTTCGTTAAGCATCATTATTTTAAGAGCCTGTTGGTATTGAGGAGTATTGGTGAGAGTTGCAAGATTGATCCCTTCAGCCAGTTCTTTTGCTGACCAGATTCCAATATTTTCTTCATCGATTATGAGCTTATAATTTCCGGTCAATCCTTTAACAGTCAATGTCTCTTTGTTCATTTCGTCCACAAATGGGACTATCTTCATAGATTCGGCCTGGCTTTTCTTACTTCCCCATCCTCGCGCTATTGTATCCATAGGATATGGTAACGATTTCGCTAAATAATTGAAGCTAATTCTGGTTGAAGTTTTTCTTAGATTATTTATTTCGCAGTTTGAAGAAGACATAACACTTATTTTAGAAGCATCGATTTTAATATCTGCAACTTCCTTTCCTGCAAATCCTTGTTCTTTAAGAAACATATAAGCCATTATCATGTGGCCGTCATTATCGGGATGAATACGATCATTTCCACAAATAGTAAACGTCGGGTCTTTTTGTTGAAATTGTTTATTAAGGGCTGTTATAGGGGTATTAAGATCCAAAAATTCCCATCCATTGTTTTTTGCCGATTCTCGCTGAAAATCGACAATACGTAACATTGCTTTGTTTTTATTTTTGAAAGCGTTATTTCCTTCTATAACTGCAGTTTCATCATATGGAGAGCTTCCCATGAGTACCATCCTCATATTCTCAAGGGATTTAAATCTGGATTCTAATTGCTTATATGCGTCATACGATTCTTTTACTTTTTGGTCGGCAAATGCTTCAGGTTGTTCACCATTATATTCGAAATAGCCTGAGTCGTTCATCCCAAAAGTTGTAATGAGGACTGTAAGATTTTTACTCAGTACATCTCCATCAAATCGATTCACCATGTCGATAGCTCTGTCTCCACCAATTCCGATATTAAACAAGGTTAACTGCATATCAGGGAAGCGAGTCATGTAATAGAGCCATATATATGAATGGTAATGGCCTCCATCGGTAATGCTATTTCCGAGAAATCCTACTCTATCTCCGTCCTTAAAAGGAGTAATATTTTGAGCAGTCAGTGAGGAACAAACACAAAATAGGGCAAAAAAAGAAATTAGTATATTTTTCATTTTGTATTAAAAAAAGATTCTTAGCTATATTCTTTTAAATTATTCCAGAGACCTTCCTTTATTATACAGTGATACCGGTAAATTTATACTGTATATTCCTAAAAAGGCCTTAAAATAATTTGTATACAAATATATAAACTGAAAGAGCTCACTGCCGGATGGTAGTAAGCTCTTGAGTAAACTATTTTATAGCGTTATCTTGATTAAGTGTAATATATACAGGGTTTTATATCTGAGTCTATTTTGCGTTTTGGTAAACTATATGGAATGGTTTGTATCGGAAAAAGTGCCTATTTTCTTTACTTCTTCTTCAAAATTTTCACTTTCAATTATTGCCTTTCCTTTCACTTTACTTTTATAGTTATAGATAGTTTGAATAGAATAACGTAGAAATACAGCAATTTGATTGACATCGGTAATACCTAAACGGATAAGAGCAAAAATACGAAGTTCGATATTCAGTTGTTCTTTTTCCAGTTTGTAATGTGCCTCTTTTTTTAGTAAAGCATTAAATTCTTCTACAAAATTAGGGTATATTTTAAAAAATGCCTGGTCGAATGTTTTATATAATTCTTCAACATCTTTTTCTATATTGCGAGTAGAAGAGGTTAGCTTGTACAAGTCATCTACTTGACCTGCTTTCAACTTTCTATTTACATTTTTTCTATAATCATCTAATTTATCAATATAGACAGCGCATTGGTTCATAAAATAGCCAATATATTTTTCTTTGATGAGATTTGCTTCATCTAGTTTTTGGTTTATAGTGGCTAGTTTTTCATTCATATCCTTGAGTTTTTTTCGGGCTCTCGATACTGTTTTTATTTGCTTATAGATGAAACCTAAAGCGATTACTAATACTACAACAAACAGACTTATGAGTATTGCATATAGTCGGAGGTTTTGTCTTTGCTGTTCTATTCTATTCAGATATGTATCTTCGATAATAGGTTGGACTCTTGCGATTACTGTATTTTTAAAACGGGAATTATAAAAGTTTGCATCGTCAAGCGCCGCTCTGATATAATTGTATGATCTATTAACATCGCCTTTACTATAAAGATTAATAGCTAATGCCAGAAGCGCTTCGTTTTCTTTTACTGCAAGCCTAGTATCTGTTATGGCAGCAAGAATAAGATATTTCTCCGTCAAAACATTTTCATTAAGGTGTTTATATACCAAGGCCAGACTCATGGCAGACATTGCATAACTATGAGTATAAGGTTCTTGTTTCGAGAATATTTCGGTCAATATTTCACAAGCTTCTTCATATCGTCCTTCATCCTGAAATTTAAATGCTTCTTCTTTTAGGTATATATCAGTTCCTTTATCAAGAAATGATATGATAATATCTCTATAATGCATTTTTTCGGACAGGTATTTACTTTCATACTTTGTATCATCGGTATATTTTATAAGATTTTCATAGTATCGTATGTATGTCCAGCAGTACATAATTTTTAAATGCGTAGGCAATTTCTCAAATTCTATACTATTTAAAACTTCTAATGCTTGGGTAAATGCACCTGATAAGCACAATACGAAAGAGTATTGTAATTTACTTTGATATAAGAGCTCATTATTGTTTAATTTATCTGCAATATCTATATTTTTATCAATATATGTAACAGCAGAATCACATGAAAAAGATTCATATTCAGAAATGATATTTTCATTTATTCGGAATGTTTCCAGTAACGAAAGGTGGTTCTTTAACTTTGATTTCAAACTATCTATTCTAAAGATTTTCTTTTCTATATACATAGGTCGTTCCGAAATAGTTTTATCCAAAACTTTTAGAAGAGAATCGATCTCATTTTTAGAATATAGATTTCCTGATATATTATATATAAAACAAAACAAGAGAAGTAATATCTTTTTCATTACGTATAGGCTATAAATAGAGATAGATGAAAAACTTACACAAAAATAATCAAATTAATCATTATAATGAACTAAGTTTTTCTAGTTTAAGGGTATACAAAAGGCTTTTTTATATCTAAGTTATACAGACTATTGCTAATCTGTTTCAATTAATTATTTATATATGGAGTTTGTCTGATTCCTACAAAAGCAGAGATGAACTTATCACGTTAAAGATAAATGTAAAGTTTCTGTATTGAATAAAAAAAACTAAATTTGGGACGATAAGATAAAAAGATAAATGCACTATCAGTCTCTTTTGTAAAAAAAAACTATAACAAGCTAAGGGCAAAAGATATTTTGCATCATGGATAAGGAGCAAGATCTGATAAAAGACTTAATGGCCGGAAAGGAAGATGCATATAAATATATATATGATTATCACTATCAGGCTTTATGCACATATGCTTATCAGTATGTGAAGGACATTTATATTGCGGAAATGATTGTAGGAGATGTCATTTTCTCTATTTGGTCTAAACATGAAAGTTTGACGATAAACAGTACTTTACGTGGTTATCTGATGAGTGCCGTTAAAAATACATCGATAAACTATTTGGTCAGGGAGAAAAAATTTGAATCCATAAAATCAGAACTTCAATCGGCAATAGAGAAAAACACAGATGTATTGACTTATCTGGATAACACTCCATTGACAAAACTAATAGAAAGAGAGCTTGATTTGAAGATTAAAGATAGTCTTGCCAAGATGCCCGACTTAACCCGAAGGATATTTGAGTTAAGTCGATTTTCTGATATGAAGTACCAAGAAATAGCAGGAACGCTTGATGTATCTGTCGATACTGTAAAGTATCATATGAAAGTTGCTTTGTCGCGTTTGCGAAACGATTTAAAAGATTATATAAATGTGTTAATCCCTTTCTTGTTTATTTTATTAAAAAAAGATCTGTTTTGATTTACCCTTTTTCCATTTTGGTTTGTCTTAATTATATAAGCAACATTATAAATGGAAAAATATCGCGATATAGACGAACATAAGCTCACTCTTATAATCGATTTTCTTGAAGGAACTATTTCGGCAAGAGATAATGATGAATTACAACTCTGGCTATCGGAGTCGGAGCTTCATGTTTCCTATTTTGAAGAAATAGAAAAGATATATCATTCTATTGAATATATTAAGGAGAGTCAAAAGTTTGATAAGGATAGGGCATTCAATCTTTTTAGAGAAAGAATAGAATTATCATCTAATAACAGATACGAAGAAGATACACAAACAGATAGGGTTATAGATAAATCATATAGTAGAAAAACACTTTTAAAAGTGGCTGCTATTGCAGCAACTATTGCTTTAATTACAGGCTTTTCTTTTTCTCTATTTCACATAAAATCGATAACACCCGCACAAAAGGAAGTAACAGTGGAATCACCTCCAGGGCAGAAGACAAAACTCTTCTTACCTGATGGAACATTAGTATGGTTAAATTCAGGCACAAAAATAACTTATAATACCGATTATGGAGTTGATAACCGGAATATAGAAATGGAAGGAGAAGCTTTCTTCGATGTGACAAGGAATGAAAACCTAAACTTTAAGATATCGATAAATGATATAGAGGTAAGTGTATTAGGTACTTCGTTCGATGTTGAAGCTTATCGAGGTGATAAAGAGATTTCAGTTTCTGTTATAAATGGACGTGTTTCGGTAGGTAAGATAAATGATAAAGTATTCGGTGTTTTAAAGCCTAATGAAAAGATCGTTATAAACAAAGATGATAATAGTTTTAAACTGAAAATCTGCGATCCGGAAATAGATGGTATATGGAGACATGGACAACTCAAGATTATAAACGATCCAATGCCGGTAGTTATATCCAAAATGGAGCGTTGGTACGGTGTTAAGATTACTATAGAGGGACAGATGTCGCATGAAAACTATTGGTTAACTATAAAAACAGAATCATTGACAGAGATTCTTGAACTGATCAATAGAATAACACCAATAAATTACCAAATAAAGGGAGAGGAGGTGACTATCAAATATAAATAGAGCGGAAAAACGGGTTGAGAAATTGGGGTTTCTCAACCCGAATCAAGCAACAATTCGATTATAATACCTGGTGTGAGTTACTAAGAATTTATTCTTAGTAGTAGGTTATTATCTTAATTGTCTGTTGCAAAGATAATGGTTTATTCAAAAATTTAACAATCTAAACTATGATAAAAACGACCAGATTTATCGCAATTTTGTCTTTTTTCGTGTTTTCTCTTTATTCGTTACCTTCAATAGCAAATACAAATCAAACCTTATCAAAAATTAGTATCACCGGAGAGATGACACTTAAAGAGCTTACGGCTCAGATAGAAAAGAAAACAAGTTATACTTTTGTTTTTAATTCATCGATTAATATGAACCAGCACGTTACTGTAAATTTTAGCAATGAAACAGTACCTGCTATTTTGCAAAAAGCATTTGAAGGAAAAAGTATTTCTTTCGAAATATTGAACAAACAAATAATTTTAAAGCCTCAGTCACAACAGGTTCCTGCTTCTAACAAAAAAGTAATGATGAAGGGTACTGTCTCTGATAATGAGGGAGAACCTTTGATTGGAGCTACGGTAAAAATAGTAGGAACAAGCATAGCCACTTTAACGGATATCGATGGGAAATTCTCTATTGAAGCATCTATCGGAGAAGTTTTGGAAGTTTCTTATGTGAGTTATCAAACAGAGGCTATAAAAATAAAGAATGAGTCCGAACTTAATATCGTATTACAACCGTTGGATAAACTTTTGGACGAAATTGTTGTAGTCGGATATGGGACACAAAAGAAAATCAACCTGACGGGTTCTGTAGCTGTAATTACTCCGGATGAACTGAATAAGCGTCCGATAACCAATGTTTCTACTGGTTTGCAGGGGTTAGTACCCGGAATGACGGTTACGGCAAGTGCAAATGGAGGTTTACCTGGACAGTCTAATGCTTCAATACAAATAAGGGGTATTGGGTCTGTATCTAATAATAGTCCATTAGTGTTAATTGATGGGGCGGAAGGTGATATGAATATTATCAATCCAAATGATATAGAAAGCATTTCTGTATTGAAAGATGCTGCCTCAGCGGCAATATATGGAAATCGTGCAGCAAATGGGGTAATATTGATAACTACTAAAAGTGTGAAAGGTAGCGAACGCGCTCCTCAAATCAGTATCCATTCTTATGTAGGAGTACAAAAACCAACTAAAATGCCAAAAATGGCTGATAGCCCTACTTTTATGGCTTGGGAAAATGAGGCCCAGGCAAATGTTGGCGGAAATCAGAACTATACGGCTGCGGATATACAAAAGGTTATTGACGGTTCAGATCCTAATTATTATGCTAACACTGATTGGATAGATGCTGTATTTAAATCGTCTGCACCGCAATATAACTTTAATGCAAGTGTAGACGGTAAAGCAAAAAATATGGGATATCTTATATCATATGGATATCTTGATCAGAAAGGTTTAACAGTAGGAGAGTCTACCAGCTCACAAAGACATAATGTCCGTTTGAAACTAAGTACAAAAGTAGCGGATATATTCAATATTACAGCTAATATGGGATATATCGAAAGAAATTTCACAGCACCTAATGCTTCTTTTGACCTAACTGCCGGATCTTTATACAATGCAATGAGAACCCGTCCATTAGTACCGGTTCGCTTTACTGACGGAAAATGGGGATACGGAGGGGGACAAAGTAACCAGGTTGCTTATCTAACCGACGGTGGCGGTCAAAATTTTAGATCGAACGAGTTTACCGGTAATTTTACGTTGCAAGCGACTATAATGAAAGATTGGACGGCTTCAGCGAATTATATAACTCGCCAATCTAATAGTTTCAGAAATCTTCTTAGTAAAACTATCAATTTCTATTATCCGGACACGGACGAAATATGGTACACAACTAACACACCAAACTCTATAGAAAACAGGGATTACAGGACTCTTAGCCAAAACTTATTTATTCAGACAGACTATAATCTGAAAATTAAAGAGCATAGTTTCCACACAATGTTCGGTTATCAGCAAGAATGGCAAAGAAGTGATCAGTTTAATGCTTCGAGAAAAAATCTGATAACAGAAAAAGATCCGGTACTAGAGTTTGGATCAGCTGATACTCAGGCAAATTCATCCGCTGCTAGCCATTGGTCTATGCGTTCAGGTTTCGGGCGTTTAAATTATGATTATAAAAGTAAATATCTATTGGAAGCTAATCTTCGCTACGATTTAACGTCCCGCTTCGATAAAAGTTACCGAGGAGAATGGTTCCCTTCTTTCTCTGCCGGATGGCGCATTTCTGAAGAAGATTTCATGGAAAACTTCAAGACTTTCTTAGATCAATTAAAATTGCGTGGATCATGGGGTATACTTGGGAATCAATATTCTACAGGCTCGGATCTTTACCCTTATATTTCTCGTATAGGTTATGTGTCAGTACCTGCTTTAGGAGCAGTTGCAAATGATGGATATGCCGAAACTTATATAGGAAACCCTCTATTGTTGTGGGAAATGGTGCATACTACCAATATTGGATTGGATATTAATATATTGAACAATAAACTCTCTTTTTCAGGCGATTACTATCTTAGAAAAACAAAAAGGATAATGTATACTCGAGAGCAGCCTGCTGTAGGTGGATTCCTTAAAGACATGGATGAAAATGGCGGCGAAATGGAAAATAAAGGATGGGAGATACAGCTAGACTGGAGAGATAAAGTAGGTTCCGATCTCAACTATGGAGTAAGATTTACTTTGGCCGATGTGAAAAATAAAATAACAAAATGGGAATCGCAAAAAATCGGAACATATACTATAACCAGGCAAGGGGATACATATGACGCTTTTTATGGTTTAGTGGCTGATGGTATAGCTATGCCTACCGATTTTGAATATTATGATGCGACAAAGGGTAAATACATGAATCCTAAGTTTCCTATTATGTCTGGTGATGCTGGTTTAGTGCAGCCTGGAGATATAAAGTATAAAGATTTTAACGATGATGGTGCTATTGATTTGGATAACGACAGGAAAGTAGTTGGAAGCTCCCTCCCTCGCTATACATTTAGCCTAAAAGGAGATATAGAATATAAGGGGATAGATTTCAGTTTCTTACTTCAAGGAGTAGGGAAAGTGGACGGATACATTTACGGACCTGCGCGTCATGCATTTACCGATCAATCAACATATCCTCAGACCTTCCACGTAGATCGCTATCAGGCATCTAACCCAAATCCGAATGCAAAATATCCTCGTTTCACGTACAATCAAAGTTATAACCAACGTTTCTCTACATTTTGGATCGAAGACGCATCATACCTGAGGATGAAAAATATACAGCTAGGTTATACATTACCGGCTAAGTGGACAAGACACATGAGGATAGATAAATGTCGTTTTTATGTCTCGGCAGATAACCTGTTTACAATCTCCGATTATTTTTCAACTTGTGATCCCGAAACACCTATTCAGGGAGGTGGTAATTATCCACAGATAAAAACTTTCGTATTTGGTGTAAATATAAGTCTTCATTAAAACTAATTTGACTATGAAAAAGAATATTACATACATCTTTATACTCGTATTTTCATCTATACTTTTTTCCTGTAATGATGACTTTCTGGAAAAGGCCCCGCTAGACGAACTTACTGATGCTAATTTTTGGGAATCAGAGTTGCAAGTAAAAAATGCGGCAAATGGCTGTTATTGGGCTTTGATAGGGAAAGATATGATGATTAATATCTCGGAAGGATTGAGCGATAATGCTTTATGGTATACTCTTAGCGGATGGAGACAAGTCGGAAGCGGATTATACGGTTCGGACTTCTCTACGTTAGATAGTCGCTACAAAGATGCATATAAACAAATGAGACGCTGTAATTACTTTTTAGCGAATTATAAGCGGGCTGAAGGTATTGTCGACTCTAAAAAGCTGGAACAATATGCCGGAGAAGTACGATTCCTAAGAGCATTTATCTATTACTATCTTACATGTTTCTGGGGCGATGTGCCATTCATTACAGAACCTCTGCCTCCGGGAGATGATAGATTGTTTGCTGCACGTACATCTCGTGCCGAAATTGTAGATTTTATTTTAGAAGAACTAGATGCTGCTGCTAAAACACTACCACGATATATTGAGCCGGGAACTACTAGTTTTGGCCGAATCTCTGGTGCTGCTGCGAAAGCGATGGAATCTCGTGTAGCATTACAAAATGATCGATGGAGTGTAGCAAAAGCCGCATGTGAGGCTGTTATGCCTGGTGGTGAATATGCTTATCATGGATTATATACTACAGGACGCCCGAATCAGGACTATTTCGACTTGTTTACATTCGAAGGGCGGGCCTCTCGTAAAGCAAGTAATAAAGAGGCTATATTATCTTACGTATACAATTTTGATCTACCTTCTCCAACCAGACACAATTTGAGCCGTGAGTTGCAGGTTCCCGATCAAATTATAAGGTTTAATCCTACTAAATCTATGATAGATAGTTATCTATGTACTGATGGATTGCCGATAGAGAAATCCAAATTGTACAAAGGAAATGGTACATACACTCCTGCTTATAGTGCATACGATAGTGTATTTGTAAACAGGGATCCTCGACTAAAACAATCTATAGTATATCCGGGATACGACAAATGGTACGGTAAGGTAGATGGCAGAGGCATCGCAAATGCTGCCGAAGACGCATCTAAAACAAATATCTTCCGGTCACCTAAATTCAATAATGATGGAAAAGGTGCAGTAACTTATACGGGCTATTACATTCGTAAATATTGTGAGCCATCGAAAGTTCCTCTTTACAACCAAGATGACAATGATATAATCTTTATCCGTTATGGAGAGATTCTCCTCAATTATGCCGAAGCGATGTTTAACTTAGGTTCATTAGATCAGGATGTTATTGATAAAACGATCAATAAACTGAGAGACAGAGTAGGTATGAAAAGAATGATTCTTACAGAATTGCAAAGCAACGGATTGGATCTGAAGACTGAGCTTCAACGAGAACGTCGTGTAGAATTATTTATGGAAGGGCATCGTTGGTACGATCTTATGAGATGGAAACAAGGCTATGAATTAGGAGTAGATAAATCGGAAACACCAGAACGTCAGGAAAAAGGAGTTATGAAGGGAATTCGCAAAGATTATGCTTACGATCCGGCGGTATTTTCAACAACTACAAAGTTTGATGATAAAGGTTTTCTCATATTTGACGATTCCCGCGTTTTCTCAAGCCCTAAAAATTATCTCTTTTCTCTTCCATACAGGCAAATGGAGTTAAATCCAAACTTGAAACCAAACAATCCGGGGTGGGAGTGACTATTATCAAAATAAATGATTATGATTAACAATATTAGATATTTATTTATTTGTGTTCTATTAGTATTGCTGCCCCATAGCTCGTTAATGGCACAGACATCTTTCAGGTTGATGAATTTCAATACCCGTATGTCTGGAGAGTTGGTTAATTACTCTGCTAAACCGTTTGCTACTTTGATAAAAAAACATAATCCCGACTTTATTATTTTGCAAGAAGTAGATTATTTTACAGTAAGAAATGGAGGAAAAGATTTTACAACAGAGCTGGCCGCAGAGTTAGGAATGTTTTCGGCTTTTGGCTCGGCTATTACTTACCAACAAGGAAAATATGGAGTTGCTATTCTGTCAAAATATCCGATACAGAAAATCTCTAATAATCCATTGACAAGTAATTCTGCAGATCTGAAAGAAAAGCGAACGGTTCTTTATATTGATGTAATACTACCCGGGAACAATGAAAAAGTGCGGGTCGCGGCTACTCATTTGGATCATTCAACCGATAATGTACGTTTAGACATGGTACGTCAGTTAGATTCATATATAGGAAATTCACTTCCTATCATATTAGCTGGAGATTTTAACGCCAAGCCCGGAGAGAATGCAATTGTTCAGGGAATGGCAACCTGGCAACGAATTTGTAATAATTTTCCGACTTTTCCGGCGATACCTACAAGTAAAATAGACTATATTTTTGCTAAACCTACAGGCAAATGGACTGTGAAAAGCTATGAGATACTCAAAGAAACAGGTATTTCAGACCATTGTGCTTTAGTGACGGATGTTGAATATAATAAATAACCGGATATGAAAGATTTAATAAAACTGATAGGAATACTGTTATCATCACTATTGTTTGCTTGTTCATCCGATAATGGTGATGATGGGAACAATGGAGGCGGAGGAAAGGACGATATATGGGATAAAAGTAGGACCGCTAAAGTTTTGATAATATCTGATTTATCAGCGGAAAGTCTTTTCCCTAATTCAAACTACACTCCTGTAGTTAATGCAATAAAGGCAAAAGAGCAAAATGCAATTTTACTAAACAATACGAATGTTTCTTTTTCGGAAACAGAGATGATAAATCCTGCCGTAAAAGTTGCACATCAGTCGCTTTATATGCCCTATTTTGTTCCCTATGGGAGAGCTGATAACGAGTATTTGGGAAATACCATCCTCTTTGGTCAGGCGTTAGATGAGATGGAACAAACAATTTTAACTACTGATTGTTGGATGTTCCAAGCAGAAATAGCATTTACTTCTTCTTTGAAGATGAGATTCTTATCAGCATCTATCAATTCGGATGATCAGATCACGCCTGCTGTCAGTTTTCTAAAGAACAATCTTTTTGTTTCGACATTAGTTGTTGGTACTGTAAAAAGAAGCGTTCTATCTAAATTAGAATCATCTCTAAGTACTACGTTAACAAAAGATTCTTATATGTTAGATATTATTGACAATACAGGCAAATCGAGTGAATATTGCATATATGTTCTTGGATCGTCAAAATGGAAATTGAGAGATGTGACCGAATCTGTTGTATCAGGAGATATTAAAAGCTTTCTTATTCAGATTGAATTACTTAAATAAATACAGATGAAGAAGACATTTAACTTTCGTATATATATACTGATAATCTTTTCTTTTTTAGCAATAAATTTATTAGCACAAGATAAGGTACAACTTAAGGTTTTGTGCTATAATCTTCGTTTTGGAGAATTGGCTTCATTAGAAGAATTTGCCGATTTTATAAAAAAAGAAAATCCCGACATCGTTGCATTGCAGGAGGTGGATGTGAACACATCTAGAACGAGAGCTCCACATCAGAATGGTAAGAACTTTATTTCCGAACTGGCTTTTCGTACCGGAATGCTATCTCTGTATGCCAGAACTATAGATTATGCCGGTGGGTATTATGGAATTGGCATACTTAGCAAGTATCCTTTTAGTCAGTCGCAACGCCTATTTTTGCCAATGCCAGATGGTGCAAAAGAACGGCGTGCCCTTTTAATCAGTGAAGTGGAATTGTCTGATGAGGAATCAATTACTTTTGCTTGTACACATCTTGATTACACAACTTCAGATGTGAGGAAAACGCAAGTAGATTTCATTAATCAGCAATTAATGAAGATTAAAACGCCAATGATACTATGTGGTGATTTTAATGCCAGACCCGATTCGGATGAAATTGCTAATGGAATGAAGAACTGGATGCAGGTAAGCAGTCCTGATCATACAATTCCAGCCAATAATCCCAAATCGAAAATAGATTATATATTCTGCTATCCATCTTCAAATGTCTGGAAAATAGTGAATTCATACACACCGGTTACTCAATTATCAGATCATTTACCAATTATTACGACATTAGTTTTAGAGACTAATTAATGACTAAAAATGAATTAATATGAAAAAGAATCTATTATATATCAGGTATAGATTATTGTGCTTTTCGTTTATTATGGCTACTCTTTTTATGGCTTGTAGTGATGAAGATAAGGCAACTAATTATTTAGATGACAATGCCTATCCTCCTCCAACCTTGAATCTAACTACTGAGACATCTTATAACGAAGTTGATATAAACACCAACAAGATTATTGAAGGTACTGTTGCAGCACCTAATGGATTGCGAAATATATATGGTACACTTCTGCGTAAGACAGCAGATGGATATGAAGAAATTGATGCCAGCAAAAGAGTACATGTAAAATTAGCAGAATTTCCTAATACTTATAATTTTTCTATCGAAGTTCCGATATATGCTGAAGATGCAGGTGGCATTGCGATTGTAGCCAATGATATTTATGTAAAACAAGTAATACAGAATATCTCAATTGGAAAAATAACAGGAATACCACCCAAAATAACTACAGAGCCAACGGAGATAGAATCTGTAGAACTAAATGGTTCTGTTTCGTTGAAAGGTGAAGTAATTTCTATTGAGGGACTTAAATCGCTGAGTTATTGTTTAGTTCAAAAATCCCCATACCTTGAGCTTCAGGATGTAAAGGATATTGCAGTGTCAAATGAAAAAGAAAAAACATTCCAATTCTCTATTACAGTAGATGATGAAAGGGCTGATGCGATCATGATTAAAGCTGTCGATATCAGAAATGTTGAAAAGGTACATTTTGTTAGTATTAAGGGAATTACAGGAATACCTCCGGGTAGAGCTTATATATTTGATAATATAGAAATGGCGCCCGAATGGGAAAATCCGGGAGATCCGAATCAACCATATATATTCTCAATTGATGGAGTAAACGTAAATGGAACTGTTAAGAATATACTGTCCTTAAATGATGCTATTTCAGCAAGTAAAGGCAATGTTGATTTTATGTTTGCAAATATCTGGCGTAACCAGACAAATTTTGCTTATACTGCACAGCGTGGATTTGCATTTGTTGGTGCAAGCCGCCTGAATGGAGGGCCTGTAGGTAGACAGCAAGATGCTCAATGGTTAACTACAATGACTTTAAATCTCTCTAATTTTAAGATAATTACTGATGCGATAGCTACAAGTATGGACCTAGATAGTTTCTTTGAGAATAGCACAGGGAATTGGGAAACTTTCCAGGCATTGGATGAACTCAAAGATTATTTAGCAGCATCTACCGGTACAACAAGCAACCTTGTTATGTGGCGCCAGGGAGCATCTACAGATCAGGCCGATGCTTGTAGCCACAATATTAAACAAGGTACATATGTTGCTTTTAACCGTCGCAATATAGATGGTGAATTTAAATGGGGTATAATAAAAGTTCTGGAAGCTCCAGACGATTCTGATGCTTTGAAGGATGGCTGTAAGATAGATCGTCCAGCTTCAGGTAATGGAATGAGTGCTCACTACTCTGCTCCTAATCTAGCTGGGTTCGATTATTCAGGAGTAACAAAACTCTATGGAAGAAAATGTAAACTGAAAATTATAGTTCAACGCTAATAGAAAAAATCTTATCTTTGAGGAAGTACAGAATACAATCTGTACTTCCCTCTTTTATCAACAATCATTACTGTCTGGTTAGATAGAATGCTCAGATAGAATAGCTTTAATATGCCTGATAAATTTGTATTAAAGTTTAGAGAAAGAATTATACAGTATTAATTGTTTGATAGATAGAGTTAATAAACAGTCTATATTATAAATTTTGGACCTTGAAACGCTAAACCATAAAATATAAATAGCAGATATTATGAAAACTAATCGACGAAATTTTATTAAGACCATAGGGGCATTCGCTGCTCTTACAATTATTCCCCGGCAAGTACTGGGAAATGGCTATATAGCCCCCAGTGATCAGCTCACCAAGGGAATAATTGGTACGGGAAACATGGGACGTGGCCACCTTAAATATGCTGGTACACGTTTGGTTGCAGTTTGCGATGTAGATAAGAAACACTTGGAATTAGGTAAAAACCTTGTTACTGAAAAAATAGCGGCATATCATGATTTCAGAGATCTTATTTTAGATAAGAATGTGGATATTGTCCATATAGCAACTCCACCTCATTGGCATGGAATCATGTCGGTAGAAGCAGCTAAAGCAGGTAAAGATATTTGGTGTGAGAAGCCTATGACCCGGACTATAGGGGAAGGTAAGAGGGTAATGGAAGCCGTAAAACAATATGGTAATATGTTTAGGTTGAATACTTGGTTTCGTTTCAAAGATAATTTTTATGGATTGGGAACACCAGTTCAACCTCTAAAGAAACTAGTTCAGAGTGGTATGTTGGGCTGGCCTTTGAAGGTGACGATAAGCAAACATACCGGATTCGACTGGAAATTCTTTTGGGTAGGCAAAGAATATCTCGAACCGCAACCCATTCCCGAAGAATTAGATTATGACATGTGGCTCGGACCCGCGCCGTACAAACCATATAATTCTCACCGTGTTCATAGTACATTCCGGGGTTATTGGGATTATGATGGCGGAGGATTAGGAGACATGGGGCAACATTATATAGATCCTGTTCAATATCTCTTAGGTAAAGATAATACAAGTCCGGTAAAAGTGGAAGTGGATGCACCGCAACAACATCCCGATGCTATTGGGGTTTGGCGTTCCATAACATATACTTATGATGATGGTTGTCAGATTGTATTGTGGGGAGGCGATTATGGAGACCCTGATACTCCATATATATCAGGTCCTAATGGAAATGTATATAAGAACTTTGTATGCGATATTCCTAATTGGGAGAAAAAGTTGGCTGATTATCCAGAACCGGAATCTCAGGTAACAGATTTTATTGAAAGTGTAAAAACTAGGAAAGCATTTGCCCTTAACGAGCAAAATGGTTTCAGATCTGCTACTATTGTTAATATGGGGCTTGTAGCATTAAGACTAAACCGCACATTGCACTTTGATCCCGTAAAATTGGAGTTTATCAATGATGAAGCGGCAAACCGCCTTGTCAATCAGCCAATGCGCTCACCATGGAATATATAATGATTTAATTCTAAAAAAAATCTTATGAAAAAAATATATTTATTATGTTTAGCATATATATGTTGTCTCGTATCTATAGCTCAGACACCTACAGGAAGAACAGTTGAGACTATTATTGCTGATGTTCTGGCCCAAATGCCGGCACAAAATGAAAAGCAATACAATATCTTGTTAAATGATCTAGTTTCGACAAAAGAAGAAGGTGTTTTTCGTCTGGTAAAAATGATGAATGTTCCCGGGAAAGGGAGTAATGCTCAGGTTGAATATGCTCTAAACGGACTCTCTTACTATGTTTCAGCTCAAGGGCAGGATATCAATCGTTCAATTATTTCGAATGCTTATATAAAGGCATTGGATATGACTGATAATAGAGAAATCAAAGCCTTTATTATTGGTCAGTTGCAAATATTGGGAAAAGACGAAGCTGTTGAAAAGCTATCGTCATTTTTTAACGATGAATACTTAAGTGGTCCTGCCTGTCGTGCATTGGCCTCTATTAAATCAGATGATGCAGCCAGAGCACTGCTTAATGCACTTGATGTAGCTACTAATTCTAATACAAAGAAAGACATTATTGAAGCTATAGGAGAAATGCAAATAGCTGCGGCAGAAGATAAATTGCTTGCTATATTGAACAATGAAAATGATGATATTCAGAAAGCAACCCTGTATGCTTTAAGCCGTTCTGGCACTAAGACCTCCTTAAAAGCTTTGTCTATTGCTACAGAGAAAGTAAATTATGCGATGGATAAATCAGGTGCAACAGAAGCTTACATATCTCTACTAAAAAGATTACTTGATAAGGGAGAGGTAAAAGATATTGCAAAAGCAGCGAACAATTTGATGAAAAAAGCTGAGAAAGCAGGGCAAAATCAGACTCGTGAAGCGGCTTTACAAATACTTATGACTGCAAAACCCCAAGAATCAATAAAGTTATTGAAAGCAGCCTTGAAAGAGGATGACAGAAATTATCGGTTTGCAGCTCTCAATTTTGTATCGGACTTTACTTCCGAAAAAATGTATAAAGAGCTATTGAAGGTTATGAAAAAAGCTCAACCGGCGGTAAAAACAGATATTACTAACTGGTTTTTGCAAGAGTGTACAGATGTAAAGAAGAAAACATTGATAGGTTCTTTAGCCACAGATATGTTTATTGAGCAACTGGGTGATAACGATATGGTTCTAAAAAAAGCTACTGTCGATGTCTTAGTTCGAATCGGTGGAGAAAAATCTATAGAAGCTTTGTCTGGTTTGTTAGCATCAGATAATAAAGGCGTTATAGTGATGGCGAAAAATGGATTGTGTTCTACAGATGGAGATATATCTGCTGCGATTGTTCCAATAATGAAAAATGTAACGGATGAAGGAAAAATAGCAGCCTTAGAATTATTGGCCGCACGAAAAGCTTCAAAATTCGATAATATAGTATTTGACTTATTAGCTTCCGATTCTCAAGGAGTAAAAACTGCAGCTTATGCTGCTCTCAAAGATATCAGTGTTTCCAAAAACTTACCTGATTTATATAAGCTTCTGGAAAAAGCGGATACTCCTTTTGTTCAGCCAATACAACAAGCAATAATAAATTCATTGTCAGATTATTCTGCTGATAAGCAAGTAGCATTAGTAATTAACCAAATGGATAAAACTCCTTTAGATAAAAAATATCTGTATTTTCCTGTCTTAGCAGCAACAGGAGATAAACAGTCTTTAAAAATAATATCTGATGGTTTTAAAAGCTCAACAGGTGAAGCGCAAGAAATTGCTTTTCGTTCGTTGCTCGATTGGAAAGGCATAGAGGTAGCTAAAGATTTATTGGCTATCTGTAAAGATACTAGTTTGTCTGCTTATTTTGACCACTCATTATCTGGATATATACGGCTTGTATCTGATCCACAGATTAAAGCAGAAGATAGATTTAGATACCTTAATAATGCTTTGTTGTTAGCTAAAACTACAGAGCAAAAGAAATCCATATTGGTACAATTAGGTAAAACCAATGCATATCCGGCTATGCTGGCTGCAGGGCAATATCTTGATGATAAATCGGTTCAACAGGAAGCAGCTCAGGCTGTAATGACTATAGCGTTGGCCAATAAAAACTTTACTGGAAAAAATGTAGACGATTTATTAAATAAAGTCATTCTAGTTCTGGATAATCCGGATGCTGAGTATCAGAAACAGGCTATTCGTGATCACCTAAGTAGTTTAATTCCTCCTAAACCGTTTTTGCTTTCGGATGAAGAAAAAAAAGAGGGGTACTATATTCTCTTTGACGGAACAAATATGGATCAATGGACAGGAAATGTAACTGATTATGTATTAGAGAATGGCTGTATTTCACTTCATCCTAGTAGTGCTCATGGAGGAAACTTATATACTAAAGAAGAATTCTCGAATTTTATTTTCCGTTTCGAATTTCAGTTGACTACTGCTGCAAATAATGGTTTGGGTATCCGTACCCCGATGGAAGGTGATGCCGCATATGTTGGTATGGAATTACAAATTCTGGATAATGAAGCAGCTGTGTATAGTAACCTTGCTCCATATCAATATCATGGTTCGGTCTATGGTATTATCCCGGCCAAGAGAGGATATCTGAAACCTGTCGGAGAATGGAACTATCAGGAGGTCATTGCTAATGGTGATAATATAAAGATAACATTAAACGGAACTGTTATTCTGGATGGAAATATAAGAGAAGCCACTAAAAATGGAATACCGGATAAAAAGATGCATCCGGGACTTTTCAATAAAAAAGGGCATATAGGTTTTCTAGGACATGGTTCGCCTGTTAAGTTTAAAAATATAAGGATTAAGAATCTGAAATAAACTATATATGGAAGCAGCAACCATTGAATGGTATGGAGCCTTGATAGGTCTAGCTATAGCGATCATTTTGATTTTAAAGAAGCTGAATCCTGTTTATTCTTTATTTTTAGGTGCGATACTAGGTTGCCTGATCGGGGGGGCCAATTTATTACAGACAACTTCTATCATAATTAATGGGACTCAAAGTATTATAGGTATAGTTGTTCGGGTATTAGCGGCGGGAGTACTAGCCGGAGTCATGATGGACTCCGGTGCAGCGGAGACGATAGCACAGACTATTGTCAAAAAGCTGGGTGGGAGTAAAGCCATTCTGGCCCTTGCTTTAGCAACTATGATAATTACCGCTGTAGGAGTATTTATACCTGTGGCTGTACTTATTGTTGCTCCGATTGGGTTATTGGTTGCTAAAACAATGGGATTTTCTAAAATCGCTCTTCTTTTAGCTCTTTCGGGTGGAGGGAAGGCTGGAAATGTAATATCGCCTAATCCCAATTCTATTGCAGTGGCTAATGGTTTCGGTGTAGAACTGAGTGAGGTCATGCTATATGGCTTTATTCCTGCAGTTTTTGGATTACTTATGACTGTTCTTGTAGCTACAATGATCAAGAATAAAGGATCGGAAATAAAAGATAGTGATATAAAAATGCCTGCCGATACTTCAGATTATCCCTCTTTTAGTAAAGCGATTATTGCACCAGTAGTCGCAATATTACTATTGATGGTTAATCCGATTGGTTCCATTTTTGGAGTATCAGTATTGCAAAGCTTGAAATTGGACGCTATGTATGTGCTTCCCATCGCAGGTATAATAGGAATGATAGCAATGGGTAAAGCAAATAAGATCCTTGAGTATACGTCAAGTGGTATGAACCGCATGACTGCAACGGTGCTTATATTAATAGGAGCGGGAGCAATAGCGGGACTGATATCCGCATCGGATTTATCAGTGAGGATTGTTGCCCTTATCAACGAATCTGGAATATCTGGAACATTTCTGGCTCCTATTGCAGGTGTACTGATGGCGGCCGCAACAGCCTCTACATCGACAGGCGTAATACTGGCTTCAGGCTCCTTCGGAAAGGCAATACTTGATGTTGGAACTATGCCTATTTCAGCAGCTGTGATGGTACATACAGGCGCAACAGTGATAGATCAGCTTCCTCAGGGTAATTATTTTCATGTGACAGCAGGTTCGATGTATATGTCTATTAAAGAGCGTATGAAGGTTGTTCCATATGAGGCTATTATAGGAGGAATTATGACATTGGTCTCTACAATCTTATATGGATTTGTATTTTAAAGTTAGTTTTATCAATTTCTCATTACCTTGATTATAATTTAGTTTAAGCAAATATTTATTATATATGAAGAACGCAGTTTTTGTTCTCGCTCCCGATTCGTTTAAAGGATCGATGACTGCCAAACAGGTTTGTGATGCTATGGAACGCGGAATAAAAAAAGTTTTGCCCGATGCGGAATGTATAAAAGTACCAATGGCCGATGGAGGAGAGGGTACAATGCAGTCGTTGGTCGATGCTACAAATGGAACTATTTATGAGTTGGAAGTTACAGGTCCTTTGGGTAAACCGGTAAAAGCTCGGTATGGAATTATGGGTAGTGGTAAAACTGCTGCTATTGAAATGGCTTCTGCTAGTGGAATCCACCTTGTGGATGAGAATACAAAAAATCCACTCATTACGACGACCTTTGGTACAGGACAATTAGTCAAAGCATGTCTCGATATGGGTGTTCATAAGATTATTCTTGGAATAGGAGGGAGCGCGACTAATGATGGTGGTGCAGGTTTTGCACAAGCGCTTGGCGTGAAATTTCTGGACATAGAAGGGCGGGAGCTTCCTTCGGGAGGGGCTGCACTAGCCAGGTTGAATAGAATAGATATTTCTTCGCTTGACCCTAGGCTGAAAAATGTGGATATTGAAGTAGCTTGTGATGTCACAAATCCTCTTTGTGGTAAGACGGGAGCATCTTTTGTCTTTGGTCCGCAAAAAGGTGCAACCACTGAAATGGTAACAATTCTGGATAACGCACTAGGTCACTATGCCGAGATTATCCGACGAAAACTGAAAAAAGAAGTGAAAGATATACCAGGGGCAGGAGCCGCAGGCGGCTTGGGTGCAGGGCTATTAGCTTTTACGAATGCAAGGTTAGAAAAAGGGGTTGATATAATAATTAATTATACAAACCTAAAAGAAATAATAAAAAATGCAGATATAGTACTAACTGGGGAAGGGGGTATTGATTCTCAAACACAATACGGAAAAACGCCTTTTGGTGTAGCAAGGACTGCAAAAGCTGTAGATAAAACAGTAGTAGCTATTGCCGGTTATATTGGAGAGGGAATCGAGCAATTATACAATATGGGATTTGATGCCATTTTGGGAATTGTTCCCGGAGCAATGACAATTGAAGAAGCTATGAAAAAAGGAGAAGAAAATGTGGAGAGAACGACTGAAAATATAGTAAGGTTATTAAATAGTCATCCTAAAATATAGAAATACTAAAACTTAACCTTTTGCTTATACAGTTAATTATAAAAATAAAATCTGAGAGATTCATCTCTAAAATTTATGTTTTTGATAAATAAATATTATAGACCAATGAAAAACAATGCTTTTTTGCTTCTGCTAGTAGGTTTCTTACTTTGTCAGGTAGATATTCTGGCTCAAAAACAACTTACTCTAAAATCACCTGATAACAAAATAGAAGTAAATATAACAATAGGGGAATATATAGAATATTCAATTTCTCATCAAGGAGATTTAATGCTTGATAGATCTGCTATATCTATGACTCTAAGCAATGGATTGAGTTATGGCATTAATGCCAAACTGGAAAAAACATTGACTAAGACCATTAATCAAACTATCGATGCCATTATTTATAAGAAGACTAAAGTTAAAGATAATTACAATGAACTATCCTTGAAGTTTAAGGGCGATTATAGTATAATATTCAGGGCGTATAATGATGGTGTCGCTTATCGCTTTGTATCTATGTCGAAGAAGCCTTTTGAAGTCTTAAATGAACAAGCTGATTTTAATTTCTCTGGCGATGCCAAAGCTTTTATTCCTTATGTAAGAGATAATCAATCAAAGCGAGCTAAAACTGGTTATCAGAATATAACTACTGAAATGCAGTTTTATAATTCATTCGAGAATATATATGAACATAGCTTTTTATCTCAATGGACAAAGGGGCGTTTAGCTTTTTCCCCATTAGTAATTGAAGCGAGCAACGGGAAAAAGATATGTCTCACAGAGGCTGATTTAATCAATTATCCGGGTATGTATTTATATAATAAGACAGGAGGTAATACTCTTTCAGGAGTCTTTGCACCCTACCCGAATGAGATTAAACAAGGAGGACACAATATGTTGCAAGGAGAGGTGCAATCCAGAGAATCATATATTGCAAAGTTTGATGGTGCTACTGAGTTTCCCTGGCGTGCAATAATTATTTCATCTAAAGATTTTGAATTGGCAAATAACGATATGGTTTATAAACTTGCCGCACCTGCTCAAGGAGATTATTCATGGGTAAAGCCTGGTAAAGTTGCATGGGACTGGTGGAATAACTGGAATCTTTATGGTGTGGACTTTAAGACCGGAGTAAATACCGAAACTTACAAATATTATATTGACTTTGCTTCAAAATTTGGTGTAGAATATGTCATTTTGGATGAAGGCTGGGCTGTGAATCTGAAAGCTGACCTATTGCAGGTGGTACCGGAAATAAACTTAAAAGACTTGGTAGATTATGCCAATAAGAAGAATGTCGGTCTCATTTTATGGGCAGGATATTGGGCTCTTAATCGTGATATAGAAGGTATATGTAAACATTATTCCGAGATGGGAATAAAAGGATTCAAGGTTGATTTTATGGATCGAGACGATCAGCCAATGGTAGACTTTCATCATCGAGGGGCACAAATTGCAGCGAAGTATAAAATGCTGATTGACTATCATGGTACATATAAGCCAACAGGATTACAACGTACTTACCCGAATGTTATCAATTTTGAGGGCGTATTTGGGTTGGAACAGATGAAATGGGACGCAGATGTGGATCAGGTTACTTATGATGTTACAATACCATTTATACGTCAGGTTGCCGGGCCGTTTGACTATACCCAAGGTGCAATGCGCAATGCTATTAGAAGTAATTATCGGTCTGTATATACAGAAGCCATGAGTCAAGGTACGCGCTGCCGTCAACTTGCGCAATATGTTATATTCGAATCTCCTTTGAATATGCTTTGTGATAGTCCCTCCAATTATATGGAGGAGAAAGAATGTACAGAATACATTGCTTCAGTACCAACTGTTTGGGATAATACTGTTTCTATAAATGGAGAAATAGGTAAATACATAACTATTGCCCGTCAAAAGGGAGATATATGGTACGTCGGCTCAATGACTAACTGGGACCCACGTAGCCTTGAATTAGACTTATCATTTTTAGGAGAAGGTAAATTTAAAGGTGAGGTATTTAAGGATGGAGTAAATGCAGATAAAGTTGCCCGTGATTATAAAACAGAAGTGATAGGTATTTCGGATAGCCGAAAACTGCCTATTTCAATGGCTCCAGGAGGAGGATACGTTATAAAGATTTATCCTGAACTGTAGTTATCAATCTATCATTTTAGTTCATTTTAATTGACAATTTCCATTAAGTAAAAGAGGTTTACAATTTATTGTAAACCTCTTTTTGTCTAGGTAGCGGGACGGGGAATTGAACCCCGGACCTCATGATTATGAATCAATTAGAGCTGATTTTTATTGATTTTTTCTATTTTATTTACCCTTACAATATTATGTAAGTATTTGATATATAATAATTTGGTGTTTTAGATTGTTTTTTGTAAGTTTATATCATTAAAGAGGGTTTGTTTACACCTCGTTTACACCAATAATTATGAGTACTCAAAGAATTGAATCGGTATTAAAGCCACTTTTAGAGAAAACCATTGAAGGAATTAAGTTAACTTTAATCCTAGACCCTCGAAAACATTCTTCCTATATAAAAGAATTGAGAGAGCTAAAGGATGAAGACCTTCTTAAATATTTATCTAAAATAAAAGACCTCGAACAAGTACCTGTCGCTATAAGAGTTACATGTAACAGTAAGTTGTTTTATTACAAAACAGGTTTCTCTTGTACAATCGCTCAATGGGATGCTATGCGTTTGGCTAAGGGTAATAGTCAAAGTTTTAAAGAGAAGAAGAGTCAAGAACAAATATTCGACAAAGCAATAAGGGCAGTAGAAGAATTATTGGAGAATGATTCTTTTAGTTTTGAGAACCTGAAAACCAAGTTGACAGGTCGTCATCAATTAAGTTTTTCAGATGTATGGATTGATGTAATAAGTCAAAAGAAAATAGGAACGGCAGATGCTTATAGGTATGCTTATAATTCTTTCACTAAATTTGTTGGTAAAAATATAAGCTTCGACAGAGTTGGTGCTGACCTCATCGAAAAATGGGAAAAGAAGATGAAAGATGACAGCATTGGTAATACAAGCCAAGGTATGTATATGCGTGCTTGTCGGGTTGTCGTAAACGAATGTCTTCGCCAAGGCTATCTAAAACAAAGCCAATACCCTTTTGGCAGAGGTAACGATGGCAAAGTGAAGATAAAGAAGGGCAAGAGTAGGAAGGATGAATTTATCTCTGTGGCTGAAATTAAGAAATTAATGTCCTTTGTTGCTCCCGATAGTTGGCGAAAAAGCTACTCAGAACTCGTATATCAGTCTATTAACTTCTGGGTGTTCTCTTATCTCGGGAATGGTTTAAACATGGCTGACATGGCATTATTAGAATGGAGTGAATATTATTTTCAGTCTGGGGAAAGTGAACTCAAATTTATAAGGAGGAAGACTCAAGACACCACAGACGAAGATATAGAGATAATAATACCAATCATACCAGAGCTAAAAACTATCTTGAACGAATATGCTTCTGCTCCAGAGTTAGAAAAACGTATTTTTCCGCAAATACTTAACGGAGAGACGAATGAAGTTACAATAAAAAAGGCTGTCGCTCTGGAGAATAGCAATATTCGGGATAGGGTTCAAGTGGCTTGTAAATTACTTGGGATTGAAAAGAAAGTGAGTATGACATATGCACGCCACAGCTTCGCCACGAATCTTACTATTGCTGGAGTATCCGAACGATATATTTCTCAAGCAATGGGTCACTCAACAAGTAAGTCTGTTACTCAAGGATATATAACCTGAAAAGAGAATGAGGTTTAATAAAATGTTGTTAGAAGAATAGTTATGGAGTATAATGAGTATAAAAATATGCTATTTAAAGCAATTGTGGAAGAGGCTAAGCCAGAAGACGGTTTTGAGCGTTATGCTAAACTTTTTAAGAGGTTGTTAAATCTCGCACCTAATAAGAAAGAGTCAGCAATAGAGGAGTATAAAAGAATACTAAATGATATACGAGAAGATGAGATTGGAATTGTGTGGCTTGAATCTGGTTCAAATGATTATCCTAATGAATTTATATATTGGAGCTTCTATCCAATGTGGAAAGAGGAGGAGGATAGATTAAAGGAGTTAAGAAAAGAATGGTTGCTAAAGATGCAAACATTCAACTTTATATATCATAAATACCTATTAGTCATTGCTGCAAATGAGAAGCTAAATAATATAAAATATAAGTTTAAGCCTAAAAGTAATATAGATGATAGAAGACTGGAATATATATATAAATTTCTAATAACTGAGCAAAAAATAGAAACGACTTTAGACAATTGGCTTTATTGGTTTGGAAGAGGATTTGTATCAAACCCTCAACAGATGGAATGGCATGGAGCGATGGGAGCTTGTGCATGGGTTATTCAACAAATTTGTGGTACTAATGATAATAAAGTATTGAAAGAAGCTTTTGGCTTTGAGGCTAAACCCCATGGAGGTAAGCTTGATGAGAAAATAAAAAAAGAGTAGAGAAGTTGACTAGTTAAGTTATACTTTTTTTGCGAACTTATACCGCCCTGCTAATCCTATGATTAGTGGGGTTTTTCTATACTAGGC
>NZ_JAEPKU010000107.1 GCF_016652235.1 Dysgonomonas sp. Marseille-P4677 | reverse complement strand
ATAATAAAAATATATACTTTATTAATCAAAGAACATCCACCTATTTAGCCATATTTCTTTCGAAAATTTATTCTCTAATATCACAATAATTTATTAGCTTTACAGTTGAAGTAAGTAGTTAAAGCTGAATAATGATAATCCTCTACTTGCTAGACCTGCAATAAGAGGAATCTCTAAGACAAAAAAAACAAATACTTCGTACCTTCGGCATAGCAAATATATCAACGTATTATTCACACACTAAAAGAGATAGTTATGAAAAATCTGTTTTATATATTATTATTCATAATCTCTACTTCTGCTTACGGGCAAACAGAGATACCCAAAGATAGTTTTCCTCCACTAAAAAAAGGAAATTTAGATCTGAATGAAAGTCTGGATAATTATCTGAACTTTAATAATAAGAACGAGACGGGTTATAAATTTCAGAACAAGATCGTTTCTGATTATGAAGCACTTCGGGAGAAAGGTGTCAATAAGGTTATGGATTTAAAATTTCCTCCGATAGACGTCTATCTCGGCCCTCCTTTAGAAAGCAATGAGTTTACAAGATTTCCATTTGCAAATGATTATTCCTATTATTCCGGCTATACCTTCTCGGATAATATGTGGATAACATCCTCATCGATACAAAATACTTATCCTTCGTTAGGAGCTGTAAGATCGATAGGAATGAACTTCAACTATCAACCTCTCGATTGGCTAAGAATATCTGCCGGACCATACGGCTCGAAATACAACTTCATAAACCTTTACAACAACGACAATAATAGAATGGGGCATTACAACGACGTAGGAGTTAGCGGTGCGCTCAAGTTTATCCTACACGATCGTATACGACTAAACGCTTACGGACAATATTCTGTTTACGGTGGTAGAAACGGAGTGCAAGGACCGATGATGAATATGTATCCACAAACATATTATGGAGGTACCATAGAATTAAAAATTACCGAAAAGTTTGGAATAGAAGGTGGAGTTATAAGAGAATTAAATCCTTTTAATGGAAAATGGGTTAACCGCCCCTATTTTGCACCCGTTTTTTACACTAAATAATGAGAACTTACTATAAACTGATTTATCTATATTATATCTTCATAGCTATAAAGTAATTGCTTTAGCAACAGAAGATGATAGGGAAAGAAATGAACTCAAAGTTGTACAAGTTTGTCACTTTTTAGTTAAAAATAAAAATTATTCTACAGAGAATGAGATTAAGGAAAACATTAAAAATAGGGCTTAGCTTTGCAATAATAATATTTATACTACTCAACATAGCTATTATTGTTCAGGCGTATAGCCTTTCTCATTTCAAGGAAGGAATACCACCATTAACTCCTGATTACAAGCCCGGATTTACCGAATCTATCCGAATAGCAATTTTAGGGCTCGACATGCCAAAACCAACAACCAAACTATACCCAACACAACCTTATGATTCATTATATATTCCTGCAGGAGAAGGAAAGCATCTGGATGCCTGGCTATTACATACCAATTCTATGAAAAAGGGATTAGTCATCGCATTTCATGGGTATATGGATGAGAAGTCATCTATGCTTGACCGATCCGAAATATACCTAAATGAGGGTTATGACGTATTACTCGTCAATTTTATGGGTGCGGGTACCTCCTATGGGAACCAAACAACAATGGGATATCTGGAAGCCGAAAACGTTAAATCAGCACACGATTTTGCCATAAATGAATTGCAAGAAGACAATATTATATTAGCTGGTTTTTCGATGGGAGCTGTAGCTATCATGAAAGCTCAGCACGACTACAATCTTTTAGTAAAAGCTATTATATTAGAAGCCCCCTATGCCACATTTACCGAAACAGTGAACGCAAGGCTTGATAAGCTACATGTTCCCCATTTCCCAATAACGAACATGTTTACTTTTTGGTTCGGGAAAATAAATGGTTTTGATGCATTCGAAGCTAACCCACTGATTTTTGGCAAAAAAATCAATGTGCCGGTAATGCTGATGTGTGGAGGGAAAGACCCTTATATACCTCAAGATGAGACCCAGAAGATATTCGATCATATCGGCAGTGAACACAAACAGCTAAAAATATTCTCGGAGTCTGTGCACGAAACATATCTATTGAAATATCATGATGAGTGGAGGGATATAATCCATTCTTTCCTCAGTAAATTGGAGGAAATGGATGTTTATAATTAATAGCTGAAATAAATTGAAAATAGTTCGAACAATAAATTATCTAATATAAATTTGCATACCGGATAATATGTCAATATTTTTATTCGTAAGTAATAACATCGACATGCGAAAACTGCAATTATTTCTAATACTATGCACGCTGAGTCTTTCTATATATGCTCAGACAGATGATTTCTACAAGCGCTTATCAGATGCTGCTATTGAGCTCACCAAAGACAAGGTTACTTATGATCCCAGCTATTATTCTATCCCTTATCCAAACGGTGACATCCCTACAAATAAAGGAGTCTGTACTGATGTTGTAATACGTGCTTATAGAAAACTAGGCATAGATTTACAACAAAAAATACATGAGGATATGAAAGCCAATTTTCACAAATATCCTAAGAAATGGGGAATGAAACGTACTGATAAGAATATAGATCATCGCAGGGTTCTCAACCAGGCAATGTTCTTCTCTCGCTTTGGTACTGTGGAGAAAATCTCAGATAAAGGAGCAGATTATCAGACCGGTGATATCGTGACTTGGGATCTGGGAGGTGGTATTACGCACATAGGAATAGTAACTGATCGGAAAACGAGCGATTCTAAACGTCCACTAATTGTTCATAATATCGGCAGGGGGCAAGTTTTGGAAGATTGCCTCTTCAGTTTCAAAATAACAGGGCACTATCGCTATAAATAAAAGAAGAAATTATTACGATTTCTTCTTTGTCTTCGTATGGCTCTTCAGCCTCTTTATCGCTTTTCGGGCTTGCTCGTGCATCTCACTATTATAGTGGGGATCTATATCTATTATTTTCTCATAATCATCGATTGCCTCTTCCGATTCTTTCAACAATTCGTATATCAAGGCCCGCCTGCCATACGAATCTATATTTGTAGAGTCTAATGCAATTGCCTTATTGCAATCGGCTAAAGCCTTTGAGTATTCTTCCTTCAGAACATATACACTGGCTCTATTGCTGTAAGCGTTTACATTGGCTGTATCAATACTTATTACTTTATCGTAGTCCAAAATAGCTTTATCATAATTCTGCTTCGCCAAATAGGCATTACCCCTATTATTATACACATCAGCAACATACGAAGGGTTAAGCTTTATTGCTTTGCTATAATCACTCAATGCCTCATCATGCTTACCTTGCCCTTCGTAAATAATGCCACGATTATAATAAGCATCGGTATAGTCTGAATTCAACTTAATAGTCCTAGTGTAGTCCAGTATTGCCAGACTGTCCTCCTCCATAACCTGGTAAATACACCCTCTACTGTAAAATCCTTTCGGTGACGTAGAATCAATGCCTATAACTATATTGGTATAATCAATTGCTTTTTTATATTTGGACATATTAAGATACTCATTACTAATGAAGGTATTACCTTCAATCAGTAAGTTATTCTTCTTTCGTGGAGTAATAAGGGCTTCATCGATTGCTATCTGCTCCAGAATATTTTCGAAAGCTTTTATACGTTCTTTGTGATTATCCAAACTATCAAGGACTTTACTCATCTGACGTCTATACTCAGCCAAATGCTCGTCCTGTTTGAGTTCATTATCAAATAGCCCGCATGAAGTAACGCTTGCAGACAGTAGAACTATAACAAAAACAGGGAGGAAAATCTTAAAAGAATGTTGTATTGTTGTGTATATTCTATATACCATATATGCCATATGTAATTATTGAACAAGACCATTTGCAAAATATTGCGCTAACAAAGATATTAAAAAATAGAAATATACAGAGCTTTCGTTAATGTATTTATCATATATGTAAAAAGAGAGTTTGTCACCAAACTCTCTTCCAAACTTTATCCTAAAGGAGAACTAAAATATCAATTAGAATGTAAGCCCCGCTCAAAAGAATCTGTTGCTGTAGCTTTTATTATTTTATTCTCATCTATATTTAATTCTCGTACGACCTCTTCTTTCATATCAGATATAACAAAGATAGAATTAGATTCTCTTACTACATTTCTGACTCCACGTTGATCGTCCATTTTTGAGAAATCTTTATCAATCATTTTGTAGATACCTTTTATAGGCTCTGCATAATTCAGATAGTAGTAATAAGTTTTATCATTCTTAAATTCATAGCTTACCTGATAAGACCTATATCTGTTTTCAATATAATCTTTCACGATTACTTGAAGTGATGGATCTGTCATATATACTTCGGCTTTGGTATCCACGTATATCCAATGGCCTTCAATACTTTTCGTACTGATACCATCATCACTGCTACATGATGATAAGAGGAAAGTAAAAGTCAGTAATACTATTAAATAATTTTGATATATCTTTCTCATAACCCATCTTATTAAGGTTATTTCACAAAGTTACAAAATATAAACGATAAAAATAGAATAATATTGCATCTTTTAAGAAAAAGTCAGATAAAAAGATAAAGCATTTATCCGACCAAACTTAAATTCATTATTTATATGAAATACTCATATTTATGACAAAACATTCAAAAGAAGTTCAATCAAAATCAAAATTGTAATGATAACCGCAATAATCATAATCACTGAATCTAAAATGATTGATAAAATAAGAATCATTTAATGGAGTATTGACTATGACCTGCTTATTTGAAGGTGCAGATATAACCATTTCGAAAGTCTCCATATTCCAAGGGTTAGCATTATCATACCATGCTGGGTTCAGTACTATCAATGAATCAGTTATTGCATAATCGAGACGCTGTGAAGCCAACTTTCTTTTTGCATAAACATAATTTTTCCCAAAGTTCTTTTTTAATATCTCAACCTTATAGTTTGTTAATGAAGTATCTTCTTCAATCCTAACTTTAGGTAAGATACAAACTTGTCTTTCTTTTAACTTATCTCCTCTATAAAAAACGGCTGGATTGTTTGGTTGGGGTTCTGCGGCCAGATATTGGCTTCCTAATTCAACATATAAGGTATCAGAAGTTGTGTCTAATAAAACATTTTCTACTGAAGTTTCTTGGTCCCTATGAGAATATGCAAATTTCACACTTCTATTCCCTAAATAGCAAAGGGCCCCAATCCAAATAATTAACCCTACCACAAAGCTAACCAAAGTACTACTTGTAAATGAAGATCTCTTCAATACTTTAATCATCAAACGAAGAAAGCCTGCTATAGGAATAATGACCGCTAAAATAAGTGCTATTTTAAAGTTGAGGGTATTATAACCTAGCAATACAAGATAATTGGCCAGACCAAACACTTCCGTATCCTGATAAAACCATATAAAGGAAATTATTATTCCAGCAATAACGAGCGATGTTACAACAGCAACAATGGCTACAATTATATTAAGAAACACTCCTAATATAGTTCCTATTGCAGACCCCTTATATTCTCGGGAAACAGGTTGCGATCTATTTTCTATATTTTCAATCGAAGGATCAGCCCCAGCCATGGATATTTTTTGCTTGAATGTTTTCGCTGCAGGCATTACCACCCAAAGTACAACATAGGTGAGTATGATCGTGGCAACAATTTTGAACGATATAAAACTAAATAAGAATATTATTCCGGCAATAAAAATCCGAATCGCTATCGGATCAATCTTAAAATAGTGCCCTAACCCACTACATACACCTCCTAAAATCTTATTACTTTCATCCCGATATAACTTTTTCTTAAAAAAATCCTGAGATGCATCATCACCTCCAAACGAGCTTTGTGAATAACTTTTTTTAGGGGCACCCTCTTCATCCGTTGTGTCGGCCTCTGAATTATCAAAATCCTTAGGATTACCCATAATCTTCGTTATCTCCAAAGCGTCTTCAACCGAAACAACAGCATCAATGCCACTCACCCTCATTTGTAACAATTCACTAAGGCGCAGTTCTATATCAGCAATTATCTCATCAGCTTCCACATTTCCCATAAAATGCTTCCTCAAAGCTCTCAAGTAATTTTCAAGAACCTGATATGCATCTTCCTCTAAATTGAAAGCTAAACCACCTATACTTACTCTTATTGTCGGTTTCATTGTATTATGATTTATTTGTTCCTTATATTATCTATAACCCTGACTAAATCTGCCCATACAGAATCTAACTCCCCTAATACAGCCCTGCCTTTATCAGTAATTTCATAATATTTCCGCGGAGGTCCCTGAGTAGACTCTTCCCATCTATAGCTTAGCAATCCCTGATTTTTCTGACGAGTAAGAAGAGGATAAAGAGTACCTTCTACTACAATCATTTCCGAATCTTTCAATTCGTTAATAATAGATGATACATATGCATCACCTTTCGATAAGATACTAAGAATACAATACTCCAGTATCCCCTTGCGCATTTGTGCTTTTATATTGTCTACATTTATAGTTTCCATGATGTGCATTATTTGTGTTGTGATGTAAATTTTCTAATATTCTCAGCCGTAGGAGCATACCCCCTAAGTTCGAGCTTTTGAGCAACATTTTGAGCTCTAGGAGATACAATCCAAAGTATCCCATACGCAAGAACAGTACTCCCATAAGCAAAAGCTAATGCAACAAACAGCACCCTGATAATAGTCACATCTATCCCTGTATAAATAGCAATCCCGCTACATACCCCGGCAAGCATTTTATCATCAATATCACGATAAAACTTCCTATCTCCTCTTATGTAATCATGCTCATAACTATTGTACTTAGATTGCTTATTGAGATTAGGATCGATATTCACATTAGACTTATCTGATTTTGATTCAATTTCGCCCAAATGATCAATTACGACCTGCACAAGCTTCATATCCACTACCTGATTTGAGAATTTCTTTTCCTTCTGAAATAGTTCAGCAACACGAGCTTCAACATCTTCCATTACCTCACGAGCCTCATTCTTGTCAGATATGGTTTCTTCGAATCTCTTCAAATATTCTCTTAATCTGAAATAGGCATCATCTTCCATTGTAAAATTGACGCCTCCTATACTGACTTCAATAACTTTTCTCATAACTTATCTTCATTTAATTACTATACCAAGTTGTTTGTATTGCAAATATATAAATATTATTTGGTACTATGCAATACATAATACTAATTAAGGATTAGTACCATGCATTTAAAAAGCTAATAATAAACATATTAACAAAACGACAAGTCAATATATTTAACTTATTTTAATAATAAAAGTTGAAATTTATTATACGTGAAGTCATATCCCATGACCTTAGTATAGAATAAAACAGACAAAAATTATCTTAATGCTATGTTAAGTATACTTTTTCGGGTAACGAAAAATGATGGAAGCTACTGCAGCAAATCCTATTAATAAGGGATAATATAAATAAGGTACAATCTCCATAGGACTAACACCTGCTAAACCTGCAGCAATCAACAACTGCGCTCCATAAGGAATTAAGCCTTGAACAAAACAGGAAAAAGTATCAAGCAAGCTGGCCACTTTCCTATTATCCAAATCGAATTTATCACTTATATTCTTAGCAATAGGGCCCGTTATAATCAATGCTATAGTGTTATTGGCTGTACATAGGTTCGTTAAAGAGATCAGTCCTGCAATAGAAAACTCCGCTGAGCGTTTCGATCTAATGTTACGCGTCATTTTCTTAATCAACCAATCAACCCCTCCGTTAAAACGGATCAATTCAAACATTCCACCGGCCATGAGTGAAACAATAATGAGTTCCCCCATATCGACAACTATCCCCTTACTCATCGCAGCAGTCCAGTCCCAAACACCAAAACCTCCTGTAGCTAAACCAATCACACCAGACAAAACAATACCTAGAGCTAAGACAATCATCACGTTCACACCGGCCAATGCTGTAATCAATACGGCTAAATAAGGAAGGACCTTCAACCACTCAACATCCTCAAATGATACAGAAGAACCTCCTGTCAGTTCAAGACCCTGATAAATGTATAGTAAAATAACAAGAAGAACAACAGGAAAAACAATGCGAATATTTACTTTAAACTTATCCTGCATCTGACACCCTTGTGTACGTGTAGCGACAATAGTAGTATCAGATATGAAAGACAGATTATCTCCAAACATAGCACCACCAACAACAATCCCTAACATCATGGGCAAATCCAAACCTGCTTGGGATGAAACGCCAACTGCAATTGGCGCCAATGCTGCAATAGTACCTGTAGATGTTCCCATAGCCATAGATATGAAACATGCCGCAATAAAAACACTGGCAAGAATTGTTTGCTGCGGAAGAAGGTACAACATCATATTCACTGTAGCATCGACTGCACCCATCGATTTAGCCGTTCCAGCAAATGCCCCGGCCAATATAAAGATAACAACCATTAACATTATGGTCTCATTAGCTGCTCCCCGACAAAATTGCGTAATACGATTCGATATCTGCCCTCCCTTTGAATATAAAATAGCAACTAACGAAGCTGTCATAAATGCTACAGAAACAGGCATCTGATACAGGTCTCCTGTAAAGATAAAAGTCAAAACATATAATAAGAAGAAAACAGCTAGAGGCATCAAAGCCCAGCCCTTGGAGTGATACCACTTGTTATTTGAACTCATTGGTAATAATATTATTCTTTGATAACCGGATGCAAAGATAATATCAATTTAATTAAAAATCGTCTTCGAAAGCCTGCCCTGTATCAAATAAGATTCTAAATAACAATAAAAAGGACACAAGGTATATAATTACTCATATGCCTTATGTCCCTACTGAGTTGACGAACTAACCTTAATTCACATTTTCAATATCATTCTCTTGTATATATATGAATCGAAGAATCTTCATCCTTCTCAATTTCTACATTTACATTATTTCTATTTTCTCGATCTTTATACCAATCTACCTTACGCAAAACAAACATCACCACAGCCAATGCTACAAATAAGCCTATTGCACCGAATAACAATGCCATATTTTCTTGTTGTAATATGATATACAAATAAACATAAAGAGCTATAAGAAACATCGCCATAATGGTTGTTTGTTTCATATTCCGAAACATCGTAGTAGAATATACTGTTATCAGCAAGGTTGTCGCTGCAGCAGCTATAAGATAAGATATGCCAAAGCTAAGATGTTCTGATATCGCTAAAAGTAAAGTATAAAACAAGACCAAAGCACAACTGACCAACAAATATTGTACTGGATGTATCCTCTTCTTACTTAATAATTCCACCAAAAAGAAAACTACAAACGTTAAAACAATAAATATAATGGCATATTTTACCGAACGCATAGTCATCTGATACTTATCCACAGGATATTTGAAATCAACTCCCAGATTAGATTTTTTCAATACATCATTGCCTCCTGTCCACATTTGCACATAATTTCGATTATAATCGAAAACATTCCAACTAGCATCAAAGCCCTGTTCGTTTATCCGGCGATCGCTAGGCAAAAAATCCCCATTAAAAGAAACGGTATTCCATGGCGATTTTAAATGAATGCGATTCTCTTTTCCTATTGGAGTAAAATACAAGCCTTCACTACCATTTAAGCCTAAGTCGAAGCTAAACTCAAAGATTTGAGCAGATGAATCGATGGGCATATTAATTGTTACACCAGAGTCTATGACATTATTACTCCTTACTCCAGGCTGAACATCCAGAGGCTTACCATTTACCACAAAGTTAATCTTACTTTTTATTCCTTGTAAATACGGTATACCCAATAAGACAAAGGCGTTCTGCCATCTTACTTGTTCCGATTTAATATTCAGCTTTGCATAGTCCGGCAAAGCAAATTTTCCACTAATCTTCAAGTCTGACTGATACACCAAAGTATTGAAAAGCGTACGTGAACGCTCTTCAGTATTAATCTCTCCATCAACCTTATAATCATCAGGCAAAAAATAAGCGTAATTGATTATAGGATTTTGATTTTTGTCCAATCCACTCTCGTAAGGCAATACCAAAACAGGACCTGTTATACACTGGCTCCCACCCCATTTATTGGTTATATCCTCCTGAGCCGATTGCTGATTTTGCTCCCGACCCTCAATCAAGTTTTCTATCATTGTAATAGGTAATAACATAATTACGGCTAAAACCGCAACTACAATAATTTTTACAACAATCATATCCACATTTGCACCAAAGTTTGTTTTCATAATGCTTTAGTTTAGTATATAAATAAAAGTTCTTTGAATTTCAAAGCTTGTAATTAAAAAAAATATCAGAGGGGATTAATTAGTTTTTCAAGTGCGTCTATATGTTCTTTGAAAAGCTTCTCTCCTAGGGGTGTAACCTGATAAGAAGTATTTGGCTTTCGCCCTATAAACTGCTTCTTAACCTCTATTACACTTTCTTTTTCTAAAGCCTTAAGGTGGCTCGCAAGATTACCATCAGTAACATCAAGTAATTCTTTCATTGTATTAAAGTCTACACTATCATTTACCATCAGTACAGACATTATACCCAGTCGCACACGGCTGTCGAAGACTTTATTCAATCCTGATATAATATCTTTCATAATCAACCGTTTTTTGCAGACTTCATGTCATATTTATAATAAATTAAAATCCCATATACTATATGTAATACTCCGAATCCAATTGCCCAGAACAGCAAACCGTTATACACAAATATTCCGGCAAGCAACCCCAGTATGATTTCACATGTACCAAGCACTCTGATATCACGATAAGTACGCGATCCGGCAGCAATCAGTGCAAGTCCGTAAAAGATCAACATCGAAGGAGCAACCATACGTGTTGCATTCTGAAAAATAAGGATAATGCAAAACAAACCTCCAACACACATTGGAATAGAAAAATCTTTAAGTATCTGGATTGTTACAGGAAGCCATAGTTTCGACCCATTTCTCTTTGCTTTACGCATACAAAAAAATAAGCCAGAACCTCCTGCACAGATTATAACAAGAGACGCCAAGATAACAAAGTCGTATAGAAGGCTACCCGAAAAAGTGAATTGTTTTGATAATATAAAATATCCTATTCCGGCTCCAATCAAGGCAAATAGCCCTGCTGATACTCCCGACATTCCACTCAATGACAAGAATTTGCTCGACCGCTCCATCATGGAACGTATGTGTCTTATATCATCTAAATTTGTATCCATATTAATTCACTTTGAAACACAAAGTAAGTGGATATATTTTATATCTGCAATAGTTAAGTATGAAATTCTCAAATCTTTTATAATTATTTTACTCAGATTGAGATTAAAACTCAACTCTCGAAAATAGAGAATAGAAATAAAGAATTTAGAAAGTATCTTTTGGGGGAAGATTTACGTTCTCCTTATCACAGACAATTTTGCCTATTGAAGAGAGAATTTAGCCACAAAAAAAGGAAAAGCAAGTTCTGAAATAGAGTGAAGTAATAAATGGTGATATAAAAAAGTAACTAATCTTTTAATAATCGCTCTAAGAATTCATCGAATTCGCGATCAAATTTTTCCATCAAATCATTGTCTATTTTTACAATAGAATCTTCACTTATTAATAATAATTCTTCTTTGACTACAAGATTATCATCAGCATAATTAACAGAGAAAGGTTTAAATAAATCCAGTGATGAAAACATATCTTCACTATCCAGCTGTTCTGTCACCTCACGCAAAACAGACACTACTTTTTTGTCACTTAATTCATCAACTTTATCCACCCAGTTGAAAATAACAATCTCGGCAATCTTATTTTCTTCATCATCATAAAATGCAACTTCACCACTTTCCTTATCTACTGTGATAAAGATATCCGTCAATGAACTGCCTTTATAATCATTTGCAAGACTATCTATAGCCTGCTTGAAAGTGTCTTTTATTAAAGTGGAAGTATCCCTGTTTGCTCCTGATCCCATGTGGCTGATAGATTTAATTTGTACAAAGTTAGAAAAATATTAGATTATTATCCTTTTTATTATTTTTTCTTTTATAATGAGGAATTATTATAACAAATAAAAACTAAATCTTTTAAATAGAGAAATCAATCACATGTTCTCCATTATTTAAGGTACTATGTATCCTGATCTCCGAATTTTGTTGAACAAGCGAATATGGCACAACACTTTTGGTAAGCCATGCATTTCCCCCAATCGTAGAATCGTGGCCAACAATTGTCTTACCACCCAATATCGTCGCCCCGGCATATATAACAACATTATCTTCGATGGTAGGATGGCGTTTTTCATTTGCAAGGCCTTTGGTTACAAATAACGCACCAAGCGTTACACCTTGGTAAATTTTCACATTATCGCCAATCACAGTGGTTTCTCCGATAACTATACCGGTTCCGTGATCTATATAAAAAGCTTTTCCTATCTGAGCCCCAGGGTTTATATCAATGCCTACTTTAGAGTGTGCATATTCTGAAAATAATCTTGGAATAATCGGAGTCTCCATCTTATAGAACTCATGAGATATACGATAAACGACCTGAGCAAAAAAACCAGGATATGTAAGAATAACTTCTTCTATTGATTTCGCAGCAGGATCATTTTCATAATAAACGTTCGCCTCATCAAATAGCTTGTCCTGTAATTCAGGTAATGCAGAGATAAATCTATCTAATATACTTTCGGCAGTCGCCCGATCAAGTAATGCAGATATATTTTCTACCAAAATCGAATAAAAATAATAAAGTTTTTTCTCCCTCGATTTCTCCTGATCACATATAGGAAACAATACTCTATGAATAAGAGTATTTAACGCCTCTTCCAGTTCAATTCTATTGATTGGCAAATGCTTTGACTCAGCTCTCAGTTTCCTTGCAATTTCATATATATTAGTCATCATTCCTGCTTTATTTGAGACAAATGTAAGAATTAAAAACAGAAAGGATAGAAAGATAATTGTTCATTTTTTTTCTATGTTTTAAATCATGTTTTTCAATCAAAAAAAGAGAAAAAATCAGACTGATATTTAATTTGTTTATTTCTACATTTGTGTAATATAAACAACCTATTTAACTGTTAAAATAATGAAAATAGATAACATTTTATCAGCCTTAGAGGCAAAACACCCTGGTGAAAATGAATTTCTACAAGCAGTAAAAGAAGTACTTGTATCCATTGAGGATGTATATAATCAACATCCTGAATTCGAAAAGAACCGTATCATAGAACGTTTGGTTGAGCCAGATCGGATTTTCACTTTTCGTGTAGCATGGGTAGACGACCAAGGAGATATCCAGGTAAACTTAGGATACAGAGTACAATTCAATAATGCTATTGGCCCATATAAAGGAGGACTGAGATTTCATGCCTCTGTGAATCTTTCCTCACTAAAATTCTTAGGCTTCGAACAAACGTTTAAGAATGCACTTACCACTTTACCAATGGGTGGAGGCAAAGGCGGCTCAGATTTTAGCCCAAGAGGAAAGTCAAATGCCGAAATCATGCGATTCTGTCAGGCCTTTATGCTGGAACTTTGGCGCAACATTGGACCCGACACAGACGTACCTGCCGGAGATATAGGCGTAGGAACACGCGAAATTGGCTATCTGTACGGAATGTATAAGAAACTGGCTCGTGAAAACACCGGTACTTTTACAGGCAAAGGTCTGGAGTATGGAGGCTCACTAGTACGTCCTGAGGCTACAGGATTTGGTGCATTATATTTTGTTCAAGAAATGTTAAATGCTAAAAATATAGATCTGAAAGGCAAGACTGTTGCTGTATCCGGCTTTGGAAATGTTGCATGGGGTGCCGTAACGAAAGCTACAGAACTCGGGGCCAAAGTTGTTACTATATCAGGACCTGACGGTTATATTTATGACCCTGAGGGAATAAGTGGAGACAAAATAGAGTACATGCTCGAACTTCGTAATTCAGGAGATGATATTGTAGCTCCATATGCCCAGAAATATCCAAACTCGGTATTTCATGCAAGCAAAAAACCATGGTTAGAAAAAGTAGATATAGCTTTACCTTGTGCTATTCAAAACGAATTGAACTTAAATGACGCCGAAACACTTATTAATAATGGCGTTACATGTGTAGCAGAAGTTTCTAACATGGGTTGTACAGCCGAAGCAGTAGATCTATTTATAGAAAAGAAAATATTATTTGCTCCGGGAAAAGCTGTTAATGCCGGTGGTGTGGCAACTTCTGGATTGGAAATGAGTCAAAATGCGATGCATATCCAATGGTCTGCCGAAGAAGTAGATAAAAAGCTGCATGAGATTATGAAAAACATCCATGAACAATGTCTCAAATTTGGTAAAGGAAACGAACAATATATCAATTATGTAAAAGGTGCCAATGTCGCCGGTTTTATGAAAGTGGCCCGAGCTATGATGGCACAAGGTGTTATATAACTTTTTTAAAATCAATCGGAAAGAGCCCTTTAGTC
>NZ_JAEPKU010000106.1 GCF_016652235.1 Dysgonomonas sp. Marseille-P4677 | reverse complement strand
GATATAAGATGAATAAAAAATTATTTCTGTATATCTTTTGTCTTTCTCTGCTAATTATAGAATTTTCATCATGCCGAGATAATGATATTATAAGTTCTGAAATAGTTGAAGGAGACGTTCCTGTTGCTAAATTTACGTTCGAAGCCGATGCCATGAATGTAAAATTTGTAGACCAATCTGCAGGAGCCGAGTCATATTATTGGAATTTTGGTGATGGAACGACTTCTACTCAACAATCACCTGAACATACTTATGCTACTGCCGGGAATTATGTAGTGACACTCAAGGTAAATAGTAATGCAGGATATTCTGATCAAGTTTCAAGTGAGCCTATCTTAGTTGCAGGCAGACTTGAACCCTCTTTTAGCTACACTCCCGAATTGGGATTATCCGTATTTTTTAATGGAACTGTTTCAAAAAATATTGTTTCTGCCGAATGGGATTTTGGTGACGGGAAAACAGGAGGGGGACTAACCATCAGTCATACATTCCCTGCAGAAGGAGAATATACTATAAAAATGAAGGCTACTGGATTGCTTGGTGATGTTGAAGAATTCTCGCAAAAAATTCAAGTAAACAAAAATATGAATTTACTGAAAGGAAGTGGAATGGATGCCGATGCTGAGCAATACTGGAAAGTATTACTAGACGGAATGAGCCTAACTTTCGGTTATGAAGGAGACAAACCGATAACAGGCACAGGTCCATGTTTCCGCTTTGGAGGTATTGTCGGTAATGCCGGTTCTTTGATTTATCAAGGTGTTCAGGTAGAAGCAGGTAAGAGATATAAATTGAGTGCTCAAATAAAGGCCCCGGCTGGAGGGAAAAAAGGATTCTTACAGTTTTATATAGCTCCAAGTGCTAATAGTGCGGCTGATTTCATTGAGCAAAATGGAAACCCTAATACCAACCATTTTTTAGCCCTTAATACATGGAATGGTTGGGGTAGCAACGATACATCTGTTGCAGTAGATGGTGACTTATACGAAATATGTCAATGGAATGGACAGTTTGGTTTAGGAGCTACTAATGGAGCTATATATACCGCCCCGGAAACACGTATGGTATATATCGGTATCAGAACTCTGACTCAGGTTGGAATAGGTGATATATTGGTAGATACAGTTCTTTTTGAGCTTCAGGAAGATTAATAATTTAAATAAATAGAAAATGAGAAAAAGATATTTCCTGTTTTTAATACTCTTTTTTTGTCTTAAATCTTTTGCTCAGGTAAAAGATGTAAAGATGTTGACAACTCACCCCGAGCAATACAATAGGGTTGATGTAGATATAGAGCTAATTGCAAAATGGAAAAACCCCTTTCTTCAAGAAGATGTTACCCTTGATATGATTATATCTACTCCTTCAGGTAAGAGCCTATTGTTACCCTGCTATTATGAATCAGGAGAAAGTGGAAAAGTCTCTTTGTGGAAAGCTCGTTTTGCTCCCCAAGAAAATGGATTGTATGAATATCGATTCAAATTAACGCAGGGAGGAAAAAAGTCAACCACATCAAAGGCTTATACATTTGAATCAAAGGTTTCAGACAAACCAGGCTTTTTACATACGAAAGATAACTGGGTGTTGCAATTTGATAATGGTAAGCCTTTTAGAGGTGTAGCAGAAAATATATGCTGGGAATCGCGCGATAATGATGACTCACGATACTTCAAAGAACTTCATGAAAGAGCAGATATTTATAACTATAATTATATGCTCACCGATTTTGCTAAAAATGGAGGGAATTTTTATCGTACATGGATTTGCTCTTGGAACTTACCTTTTGATTATAAAAAGGAAGATTACAATAACAGTAGATACACTCCGTCCGATGAATTTTACAATCCTAGTGCAATCGCCAGAATAGACGATTTAATAAAGTTATCAGAATCACTAAACTTATATATAATGTTAACTCTTGGCCCGGGTGGCTTTAATGTAAGAGAAGGTGGTCTTGTAAACTCCTACGATGAGTTTTTTGTGGAACCAAAAGCAAAGCAAAGATACAAGAACAGGCTCCGTTACCTGGTCGCTCGTTGGGGATATAGCACCAGTATAGCTATGTGGGAGTTTTTCAACGAAATAGACAATGTTCAACATAATGGGCGTGAATTCCCTATCAAAAGTAAGGATATTGTAGACTGGCATACAGAAATGAGTAAGTATCTAAAAGAAATAGATCCTTACGGGCATATTGTAACTACAAGTATTTCACATAGAGATATAGAAGGTCTCAATTCTGTGCCGGACATAGATATTAATCAAAAACATATATACAATAAGACGGTAATAATTCCGGACGAGATAGAAAAATATACTCAAGAGTTTGGTAAGCCGTATATTATTGGTGAATTTGGATTTGAATGGGATTGGTCGAAAAATTTCAATGATTTTGCTGATGGAATGGATATCGATTTCAAGCGCGGATTATGGTATGGAATGTTTTCTCCTACTCCGGTTTTACCGATGAGTTGGTGGTGGGAATTTTTCGATAATCGTTGGATGACAACTTATTTTAGAGGAGTAAGGGAGATTAACGACAAAATGCTTGCCGCAGGAAATGGATCTTTTGAGAAAGTAGAAGTTAAAGCTGGAAATTCTCATGCTTTTGGAGTAAAATGCGGGAATGAGATATTTATCTATTTATTCAATCCCGAAAAATCTGTTCTGATATCTGACGTCATAATTAATGAGAAAGGCAATAAATCGTATAAAGTACAATGCTATGAGCCTGCATCAATGCTATATAGAAATATTGAAAATATATCAGTTTCGTCTACTGGTATCACTCTGAAGGGAATAACTCTAGGTTCTCAAAAAGAAATTTTATACCATCTTAAACCCCTTTAATAGTAAATTATAATGTCGGTAGGTAGATTTTATATCTATCGACATTATTTATTCTATAAAGCATTATATAGTCTTTATCCTATTTTAAACAAAATCTACCAATGAAAATAAGTTATAAAAATAAAAGCTTGATTCATATTCTACTGATGTTCTGTTTTAGTCCTCTGATAGCACAAAATACAGAGCCAATAAAAATAGAATCTTGGGTAACAAATGCTGATCGTTCAGCTTTGTTTATAAAGCAAGCAGATGATATAGTCTTTAATAACAAAGAAGAGGGCAGGGGGCTCCCCATTATAATCAACGATCGACAAGAATTCCAATCAATAGATGGATTTGGGTTTGCAATGACCGAAGGAAGTGCTTTTCATCTAAATAGAATGAGTAAAGAAGCACGCATGAAAATATTAAAAGAATTATTCGCTACTGATGGTAATAATGTAGGATTTAGCTATATAAGGCTATCGCTAGGAGCTTCAGACCTCAACAACTTTGTTTATTCCTACAATGACTTGCCAGATGGTGAAACAGATTTTGAATTAAAAAAATTTGATCTAGGTCAGGATCGTGTTGATATTATCCCTATAATGAAAGAAGTATTGGCGATTAATCCTAATATAAAAATAATGAGTTCACCATGGTCTGCCCCCAAATGGATGAAAACGAGCAACGATGTACGTAGTGGTTCTCTGAAGACCGAATGTTATGACGTATACGCTCGTTACTTTGTAAAGTATATACAAGAAATGAAGAAGGAAGGCATCAGAATCGATGCAGTCACTATACAAAATGAACCTCTAAATTCTCGTAATACACCAAGTATGCCTTGGTATTTTCAAGAACATGCAGAATTTGTAAAAGAACATTTAGGACCTGCATTCAGAAAAGCGAATTTGGATACAAAGATTATTATTTTTGACCATAACTGCGATCGTCCGGACTATCCTCTGGCGATATTAAGCGATTCGGAAACCGCACAATATGTAGATGGGGCAGCCTTTCATCACTATCGGGGATATCTTAGTGGAATGTCTACTGTACAAATGGCTCGTCCTGATAAAAACATATATTTCACAGAACAAATGTTGACCGAAAAACCAGATAGCCCTAACATAAATATTGCTGCTTCTGTAAAGCGCCTTGTAGTAGATGTAATACGCAATTGGAGCCGGAATTCAATCTTGTGGAATTTCGCAGCAGATCCAAACAATGATCCTCATACCGACAACGGAGGATGTAGCATGTGTCAGGGAGCTATCACCATTAACGGAGATGAGGTTACTCGTAATATAGCCTATTATACGATGGCTCATGCCTCAAAATTTGCTCGTCCAGGGTCTGTACGTATAGCATCTACTCATACTTTTGATCCCGGTGTGGACATAACAGAAGATGAAGAGCGATCTGAAGTTAGGCGTGCGACATATGTAGATCATAGCAATGTATTACCCAATGTCGCATTTAAAACACCTGATGGAAAAATTGTGCTGATAATAGCCAATGATACTTGGTCAGTAAACTCGGTAAAGATACAATATAAAGGACTATATGCCAATCTAAGGCTTTTTCCCGGATCGGTTGGTACATATGTTTGGCAAAGCTTTTAAAACAGAAAAATCATGAAATCAAATAGACGGAAATTTATAAAAAATATGGGATTGGCTACTGCTGCCTTGAGTGTAAATCCTATATTTTCTTTGTCTTCTTGCTCGTCGCAATTATCACAGGCTAATAGTAATAGAGATCTGGATAAAATACAGGTACAAATAGGAGAAGATATTGCCGTTGCCAGAACTACAGAAGGCAAGGTGAAAGGATACATTATGCGAGATATTTATACCTTTTTGGGGATTCCGTATGCGGCAAGTACCTCTGGAGAAAATCGCTTTATGCCTCCTCAAAAGCATAAACCATGGGAAGGAATACGTCCAACTGTATTTTATGGCAACTCCGCCCCGCAAGAAATATATAGTAGAGCATCTACCTCCTATGATATGTTTATTGATCAGTGGAACTACGATGAAGTTAGTGAAGAATGTCTGACTATAAATATATGGACACAAGCGATTGCTGATGGAAAGATGCGTCCGGTTATCGTTTGGTTGCATGGTGGCGGATTTTTGAGAGGAAATGGAATAGAGCAAAATGGATATCATGGAGAGAATATTGCTCGTTACGGTGATGTAGTTTATTGTTCTATTAATCATAGGCTTGGAGCCTTTGGTTTTACTGATTTTTCTTCGGTAGGAGGAGATAAATACAAAGATTCCGGCAATGTTGGTATATTAGATATTGTAGCCGCTCTTGAATGGATAAATAAAAATATTGAAAATTTTGGAGGTGATCCTAATAATGTTACAGTTATCGGACAATCTGGCGGTGGAGCAAAAGTATCTATTCTTACAGCTATGCCGGCAGCAAAAGGATTAATACATAAAGCTGTTTCTCTTAGCGGCTCTGCTATAACTGCCAATGATAAAGAATATTCTCAAAAATTGGGAGAGTATATTCTGAAAGAAGCAAAGCTTACTTCTAAAAATATAGACAAACTCCAAGAAATGCCATGGCAAGAATATATGAGTTTGGCTCATCGTGCAGCTAAAAAATATGAGAAAGATATTGGCGGTTCAGGGATGCGTCGTGGAAGCTTTGCCCCTGTAGCTGATGGAGTTAATATTCCTCAAGAAGTTTTTTACTCAAACCCTTCCTTCGGTTCTCCGGACATACCAATGATCTTTTGCTCAACTTTCCATGAAAGTTCTCCTAGTAGGACGAATGCAAGTATGGAAACGATTTCTATTGAGGAAGTGAAGGATATACTGAAAAACAGTTATAGAGACAAAACAAATACTATTGTAGATACTTATATAAAGGTTTTCCCAAATGCTAAACCAATAGAAATTTTATCATTAATCTATTCTAATCGAAAAACCATAGTAGAAGCCGCTACAGCCAAATCGAAGCAGTCTTCACCTATTTATATGGCTTGGTTTGGATGGTGTCCGCCTTTGTTCGATAATCGTATGAGAGCATTTCATTGTCTTGATATTAGCTTTTGGTTTTTAAATACAGATCTTATGATAACTCATTCGGGAGGAGGAGAAAGACCGCGCAAATTAGCATATAAAATGACTGATGCTTTACTAAGTTTTGCTCGAACAGGAAACCCTAATTGCGAGTCGCTTCCTAAATGGCCACAGTTTTCTCCGGATAGAGGCGAAACTATGATTTTCAATGATGTATGTGAAGTCAAAAATGATCCCGATCGCGAGGCTCGTTTAACTCTTGATTAAATAAACTAATATGAAAAAACAAATTATATACCTTATTCTGGTAACACTTTCTCTTATAGGAGTAGGGGCGCAATTAAGTGCTCAGGAAAAGAAAAGCTCTTTTAGTACCGAGGGATGGTGGAAGCCTGCTGAGCCTCCATTTTCGCCTGTAGTCAATGATAACAATAGTATAACATTCAGGATAAAAGCACCTAATGCACAGAAAGTAATGTTACATTTTGATGAATGGGATGTTATACCTCAGGCTATGAAAAAGGGTGAAAATGGAATATGGAGCATAACTATACCTCCTGTTGCGCCACGTATTTATCAGTATATATTTGAAATCGACGGAGTGCTCATACCAGACATGGCAAATGCTAATATAAAAGTGGGTACGTCTGTTTATGGAAATATTGTAGAGGTACATGGGAAATCTCCCAGATATGATGAAATACAAGACGTGCGCCATGGCGATATCCATATTTTAACTTACTCTGCTACACAGTTAAATAGACCTCGTAAGATGTATGTTTATGTACCAGCCGAATATAAACGACAACGCAACAGAGAATTTCCTGTACTCTACTTACGTCATGGGGGAGGAGACCGTGAAAGCAGTTGGGTCGATGACGGACGAGCAGCTGTTATATTAGATAATCTTATTGCAGTACAAAAGGCCGAACCCATGCTTATTGTAATGACCAATGGTTTTACAGATGGCTCTTGGACTGGAGGTAGTACCCCTGAGGGGATGCAAATGTTAGAGAATGAATTGATTAATGATATTATTCCTTTAATAGAAGAAACATATAGAGTAAAAAGAGACAAAGAAGGCCGAGCCATAGCCGGACTATCTATGGGAGGAGGACAGGCTTTTGTTATAGGTATGCGCAATCTGGATAAATTCTCATACATAGGGCAATTTAGTGCGGGCGTACTTAGCGATAATAAATTTGATTATGAAAAGTATATGCCCGGAGTAATTGACAATGTGAAAGAAATTAATGATAAGTTAAAGTTACTCTGGATTAGTTGTGGGGTAAAAGATCCACGTTATGAAGGACATAAATCTTTTGTCGAAGATTTGAATAAGAGAGGTATAAAAAATGAATTTCATGACTCGAATTATGGACATGAATGGGAGTTTTGGAGACAACAACTTTACAATTTTTCGCAACAATTGTTTAAAAAGCAAACAATAGAACTTTCTATGGTCGATCCTTTAGCTACAACTGAAACTAAAGCTTTATTTGCCAATTTGTGGCTGATAAGTCAGCGGGGTGTTATGTTTGGACATCACGATTATCCATCATATGGTATCGGTTGGCGAGGAGATCAGGATAGAAGTGATGTTAAAGATATTACAGGAGATTATCCCGCCGTATATAGTTTAGATATGCATCGTATCAATCAGACTAAAATTGACTTTATAAAAGCAACTTATAAACGTGGCGGCATCAGTATGCTTGTGTGGCATCAAAATAATCCACTAACTGAAACTGAAGGTGCAGCATATCCGATTGGAACATCTTGGGACAATACAAAAGTTGTTGATCAGATTTTGGTGGAAGGCAGCCCAATGAATATCAAGTATAAAAAAATATTAGATAATGTAGCCGAAGCCTTACATGCAATGAAAGATGATAATGGAAAGCCGATTCCCGTAATATTCCGCCCTCTTCACGAACATACCCAAAAATGGAATTGGTGGGGTTCAACCGCTACTACGAATGAAGAGTTTATCACATTTTGGAGATTTATTGTTCACTATCTACGGGATGTAAAAGGAGTACACAATGTCATTTATTCTATTTCTCCACAAATGGATGAAGTATATCCTGATCCGAAAAGTCGTTTATTGTATCGATGGCCAGGGGATGATTATGTTGATTTTCTGGGAATGGATTGCTACCATGGACTAAATACTGAAGCATTCAAATCTAACCTAAAGGCAATGGAAGAACTATCAACGTATTTAGGAAAGCCTGTAGGTGTTACAGAAACAGGGCTCGAAAATAACCATACTATCGATTATTGGACGGAGGATGTCCTTATCCCTCTCAAAGCACATAAAGTGAGTATGGTAGTTGCATGGAGAAATGATAATCCCAAGCACGCTTATGGACCATATCCCCAAGATGCGTCTGCTGATAACTTTCTGAAATTTTATAAGGATAATTTCACCTTGTTCGAAAAAGATTTACCCAATATGTACAGTATGCCGGAAGGTGTTAGCATAAAATAAAATATTAAGAATCATGAGAAAGAATAAACTATATATATTAATAGCCATCGCATTTTGTTTTATAGGCTTTAGTTGTTCTGAAACAAAGCCGATAGGATTTCCTCCTGTTAATAAGAATGTGACACCGGAAGCTAAACAATTACTTGAATTCCTATATTCTATACAAGGTAAATATACTTTGACAGGACAGCACAACTTTGTTAGCAATATGGAAAGATATGACAGCATAGTGCACAATATTACCGGAAAATATCCAGTTGTTTGGGGGAGTGATTTCAGCTTTATGGCTCAAGGTGACAATATCAATCAATTTCAGCACTGTGGACCTATGAATCTTACAGTTCCTTACGACAGTTGCATCTTTAACAACAGATCTATCTCCGATTTGCGTCAGAGCCTTATCGATGAGGCTAAAAAGAAATATGCCGAAGGACGTATTATAACATTAATGTGGCATTGCTGTTTTCCCACCAATGGTGATGAATGTAATGGTGATGACATTTGGCGATGGGCCAAAAATCTGCCTTCTGCCGAAGAATGGGATCAATTAGTGACCAATGGAACTGCACTTAACATAGCATGGAAGAATCAAATGGATGGAGTCGCTAAATATCTTAAGCAGTTGCAGGATTGTAAAATCCCCGTTTTATGGCGTCCATATCATGAGATGAACGGCGTTTGGTTTTGGTGGTGTAATAAATCAGGTGAAAACGGATTCAAGAAATTATGGATAATGACTTATGACTATTTGACGAATCACCATAAACTAAATAATCTGTTATGGGTATGGAATACCAATGCTCCTAGAGACATAGAAGGAGATGAGGCCGGTCCTTACAAAGATTATTTTCCGGGAACCGATTATGTGGATATTTTGGCTGCCGATGTTTATCGTCAGGATTATAAACAATCTCATCATGATGATTTGCTTACGTTAGGAGAAGGGAAACTCATATCATTGGGAGAGATTGGACAACTACCAACTGTAGAGCAATATGAATTACAACCATCCTGGTCTTGGTTTATGACTTGGGGATATTTTATAAATAGGAATTATGATTTAGTAAGAGAAATTTATAATCACCAACAAAGTATTACGTTAGATGAAATTGATTTTTCAAACAATGAATACAAGCTTATTCCTCAGTTAAATACAAACTGAAATAATCTTTCAAGACGTAATGAGAATTAAAAACATATATTGAATAAATAGCAAAAACAGTAATATTAGCAGATCTTTTGATAAATTTTGGAGGCCATTGAATGATTATGCAGATAATTCAGTACTTGACATAATTATCGGTTCTGCTAATAAAGCAGTTTAATAAAGAAATAAATACTCTATTGATGATGACAAAAGAATTATTTGAGCAGCGGGTAGCTATGGTTACAGCTGAATATGAGGAGTTAATATCGACAAAAAATGAGCAGGTTTTACCAGGTAACGGAATATTCGAACGTTATAAAAACCCCATTCTCACAGAAGCTCATGTGCCAATATCTTGGCGATATGATATGTCTCCCAAAACCAACCCTTTCTTTATGGAACGTTTTGGAATCAACAGCACATTCAATTCAGGAGCAATAAAGTGGAAGGATAAATACCTGCTTGTTGTACGTGTTGAGGGTTATGATCGAAAATCTTTTTTTGCTATTGCCGAGAGTCCTAATGGTATTGACAACTTTCGCTTCTGGAATTTTCCTGTTGTGATTCCGGAAACAAGTAATCCTGACGTAAATGTGTATGATATGCGCCTTACTGCACATGAAGATGGTTGGATTTATGGTGTTTTTTGTTCAGAAAGAAAAGATCCTAATGCACCTAAAGGTGATCTATCCTCTGCTATTGCTTCAGCGGGTATTGTTAGAACAAAAGATATGCAAACATGGGAGCGTTTACCGGACTTAAAATCAAATAGTCAACAGCGAAATGTAGTCTTACACCCAGAATTTGTCGATGGTAAGTATGCTTTATACACACGTCCACAAGACGACTTTATCACAGCAGGGAGTGGTGGCGGTATCGGTTGGTGTTTGGTTGATGATATAACAAATGCAGAAACAAAAAATGAGAAAATAATTAACTTCCGTCATTATCATACTGTTAAAGAATTGAAGAACGGTGAGGGTCCGCACCCTATCAAAACTCCAAAAGGATGGTTGCATTTGGCGCATGGCGTAAGAAATTGTGCGTCAGGCCTTCGTTATGTATTATATTTGTATTTGACAGATTTGGAGCAGCCAGATAAATTGATTGCCGAACCGGCAGGGCATCTTATGTCACCTATCGGTATCGAAAGAGTTGGTGATGTCTCGAATGTTCTTTTTTCTAATGGTTGGATAACGGATGAAGACGGTACTGTGTATATATATTATGCTTCATGCGATACACGTATGCATGTGGCAACATCTTCTATAGACAGATTGTTGGATTATTGTTTAAATACTGCTGCCGATGGTTACAGATCTGCGTCTTCAGTACAGACTTTAATATCCATAATAGAGAATAATAATAAACAATAAATATCTTACAGCCTTCTTTTTGTATATTGAAAAGAAGGCTAAATTACCTTTTATTAGACTATGGATAAGACAAAAATTACGCTAAAAGAAAAAATAGGATATGGGCTGGGCGACGCAGCATCTTCTATATTTTGGAAACTTTTTGGTATGTATTTATTATTCTTTTATACAGATGTATTTGGTATAGAAGCAGGAATAGTGGGTACGATGTTTCTATTAACCCGTGTTTGGGATTCTCTATTCGATCCTATTGTCGGACTTATAAGTGATCGAACGGAAACTAAATGGGGCAAATTTCGTCCATATCTTTTGTGGATGGCTGTTCCATTCGGTGTCATAGGAGTTCTTACATTTACTACTCCCGATTTAGGCACAACAGGTAAAATTATCTATGCCTTCGTCACCTATTCATTGATGATGATGATTTATTCTCTTATCAACGTGCCTTATGCTTCTTTATTAGGAGTTATATCTTCCAATCCTAAAGAGCGCACCGAACTCTCATCATACAGAATGATATTTGCATTTCTTGGAAGTATATTAGCTTTGGTTCTAATAGATCCATTAGTCAATTTTTTCAGTGGTGCAGAGGAGAATGTAAAGTTGGGTTGGTCAATGACAACAGTTGTATTTGCTATTATAGCAGTTGTATTTTTCTTGTGTACTTTTTGGTGGACTAAAGAACGGATTCGTCCGATCAAAGAATCTCAGAATAGTCTGAAAGAAGATATTATGGATCTTCTGAAAAACAGACCTTGGTGGATCTTGCTTGGCGCGGGAGTTTCAGCTTTGATATTCAACTCAATACGTGATGGGGCTGCGGTTTATTATTTCAAATATTATGCAATAGCTCCGGAAAGCTTCAATCTGGGAATATTCGGATCAGCTCTATCTTTAACTACTATCTACTTAGTACTGGGGCAAATCTCTAATATTTTAGGCATTTTACTAGTTACACCTATCTCAAATAAGATTGGCAAAAGACAGACTTATCTTTTTGCTATGATTTTTGCTACAGTGTTTAGTATTGTATTTTACTTTCTAGGAAAAGATAATATTGCTATGATGCTTATATTGCAAATAGTAATTAGTGCTTGTGCCGGAAGTATATTCCCTTTACTATGGTCTATGTATGCCGATATAGCAGACTATTCCGAATGGAGAACAGGCCGTCGTGCAACAGGGCTGATTTTCTCATCTTCTTCTATGTCTCAAAAATTTGGATGGTCAATCGGAGGTGCGTTGACTGGATGGTTATTAGCTATTTGGGGATATCAAGCCAATATTATTCAAACAGAAGAAGCTTTACATGGTATTCGTCTAATGCTGAGTTTATTGCCGGCAGCCGGAACACTTCTTTCTGTCCTATTTATTTATTTTTATCCATTAACCGAACTTAAGCTGAAAGAAATTACCTCAGATTTAGATACTAAAAGAGAGCGAAAATGAATGGATTTAAAAAAGAACTGACTGATAATATTCTTACATTCTGGATGGATAAGATGCAAGATAATATGCATGGCGGCTTTTATGGGCGTATAGATAGTAATAACAAATTACACCCTAAAGCCGATAAAGGTGCGATATTGAATGCTCGTATATTATGGACTTTTTCGGCTGCATATCGTATATTAGGTTCGGAAGAATACTTAAAAATCGCTCAATGTGCTTTTGATTATATAACAAAATATTTTATAGATAGAGTTCATGGAGGAGCCTACTGGGCTGTAGATTATCTTGGAAATCCTGTTAATACAAAGAAACAAACCTATGTTCAGGGCTTTATGCTCTATGGGTTTTCTGAATTTTATCGGGCAACGAAAAATGAACAAGCGTTAGAGTTGGCAATCGATTTTTTTCATTTGATCGAAAAATGTTATGATGAAAAACTTGGAGGATACTTTGAAGCTTTTACAAAAGAATGGCTACCCTTGGACGACATGCGCTTGAGTGAAAAAGACGAGAATGAAAAGAAAACTATGAATACACATCTGCATGTATTAGAGCCATATACGAATTTATATCGGATATGGAAAAATGAGAAATTGGAACAGGCCTTAAAGCGATTAATTAATATTTTTGAAAAGCGAATATTAGATTCAAAAACACATCATCTTAATCTTTTTTTTGATGAGGAGTGGAATATAAAATCAACGGCTATTTCTTACGGACATGATATCGAGGCTTCTTGGCTATTGTTTGAAGCAGTGGAAGTATTAGATGATTTAAAGGTAAGAGAAGACATTAAACTATTATCAATAAAAATTGCAGATGCAGCCGCTGAAGGAATAAGTGCTGAACGAGGAATGATATATGAAAAAAATGGAAAAAAGATAGATAAAGAACGGCATTGGTGGGTACAAGCTGAAGCTGTTGTCGGTTTTATGTATGCATATAAAAATTCAGGAAATATAAAATACAAACAATATGCAGAGCAAATTTGGACCTATATAAAAGAACAGATGATTGATGAAAAAGCAGGTGAATGGTATTGGAGTCGTTTGGCCGATGGTTCGATAAATCAGCAAGACGATAAAGCCGGGTTCTGGAAATGTCCTTACCACAATGGAAGAATGTGTATGGAAATGATAGAAAATTTTAATTTAGTTTGATGACAATATCGTATAGATAGTATTATTTATCAAAACCTATTTTATTATGAGTTATATTTTTAGAGAAATAACACCTTTATCCGAAAAAGATTGTTTTATGGTTTTTGCCAGGAAGAAGAAAGAATTTACTTTTCCCTTGCATGTTCATAATGAATATGAACTTAATTTTATAGAAAACGGTAAAGGTGCAAAGCGAATAGTAGGAGATAGTATTGAAGAGATTGATGATTTAGAGTTAGCCTTCATTGCTTCTCCGTCATTAGAACATGGCTGGTTTACTCATAACTGTAAATCGGAGGAAATAAAAGAGATTACGATTCAGTTTCACTCCAATTTATTTCGTGGAAATATGTTGGATAAAAATCAGTTTAGATCTATAAAAGGACTGTTTGACAGAGCTGTATATGGCGTTACTTTTTCGAAAGAAACTATTGAAAAAGTGAAAAGTGAAATAATATCATTAAGTACCGAGTATGCAAGTGCCTTATCTGTATTGAAGCTTTTATCTATACTCTATACCTTATCTATATCTCCCTCAATTAGGGAGTTGTCGGGACGTACATTCAATACAGAATCTCAGAGCTATGACAGTCAGCGGGTCGAAAAGACACATACTTATATGCTTGAAAACTATATGAGAAATATAAAACTGTCGGACGTTGCCAGTGTAGTAGGAATGGCAGAGCCATCGCTAAGCCGATTTTTGAAACAAAAGACAGGGCGTAATTTTGTCAGTCTGCTAAATGAGATACGATTAGGGCATGTAACTCGGATGTTGATAGATACCAACAGGCCGATAGAAGAAATATGCATAGATTGTGGATTTAATAATTTGTCTAACTTCAATCGAATTTTCAAACGGGAAAAAGGATGTACTCCGAGCGAATTTAGAGAAAATTATAAAGATTCAAGGATATTTATCTGATTCACTATATTATAGTTTTTTGTATCTGCTGTAAATATTTACAGCAGAAAAACCAGTATTCTGTGAGAATCTGGTATAATCGCCCGTTGCTGATAATTGGACGGGCTGAAGAATTATAGCCTCTTCATTATTATTTATATATTACC
>NZ_JAEPKU010000105.1 GCF_016652235.1 Dysgonomonas sp. Marseille-P4677 | reverse complement strand
GTAATACGATTGTGTTACGATATTTTTCTATATGTCTTATTATTATATCTTTATGAGTGTTTTTTTTAAATTTAGGGGCAGGTTATAGGTAAAATATTTATTACAATTCAAATTGAAACAATATTATTATCTGAGGTATGAAAAATACTTTTAATGGGCATCTTTTTGTATAAAAATAATACATGAAATACTGTTTGAAATAACACATTGTAAAACTTTGGACTGTTTATGCTACTTATTCTCACCAGTTGTTCCGGTGATTCCGATGACCCTTCTTATATAGACAAAGACTCATACAAGGTATCCATTAAAGCAGTTGTGCAAACAGCCGATCTGGCAAAAGCAGGTCCGATAAACAGTGATTTATCAGGTCTTTTTACCTTAAGTTACTGTAAGTGGCTCTGCTATAACAAACAAAGGAACGTTGGATTTAACTACAGGAATATTAACACCAAATACATCGAGTACTTTTACCGCAACTGTAAATACCGACCAACCGACAAGTAGTTCTGATGTAGCAACGGTAGATGTAATTATTAATCCTTGTACAATTTCAGACAATTCGGCATTGCTTCCCAGGCAACTTAAAGTGACTTTATTATTTACCGGATTGCTCCCACACTCTACAAATTTGGTTACCAATGGTACATTCTCCAAAGGAACAAGATACATATATAATATTACCGTAGCATTATAAAAAAAGAGCTTGTTTCACATTATAATTAGTGAAAATGTAGAATTCAACCATCTATTCACTTTACGATTGTTTCGTTTGTATAGGTTTTTATTTGCATGAAAACCTATACATATGTGCTATGAGATAATATAACTTTTTAAAAACCTATATATTTGATTACAACTGAAATATAAATTTAAAATATAACATTTTTTAGCACTTGGCAGTCTGATAAAAGGATATGAACTATACTCTTAAAGTGTCGGTAAAGTGTCTGGAGAAGATGCTTTTTTCTTTTGATGATTTGTGTTTATATTATTGATAACCAGTATGTAATTATCTTATCTATTAATCTGAGGCTTAATTATACCTACATCTAGGTATTGCGTAAAGTAATCAGAATTTTCAACTTTGAACCTTCAAATCTCGCTACTATTTTATCCTAATCAATAAAAAAATAATTTAAAAATGAGAGTTTACATACAGTGCATATTATTATGCATTACTTTATTTGGACCAACATTGACGGCTCAAAATCGACATATACATCATGATGAACATCGAGGAGATAAAAGATATCCCCGTACACAATTATTTGGAAGTATTTACTCAAACGATAAGAGTAATACTGTTACCATAGGTACTATATCGGTTAGAGACTACCGTAAGCAAGTGATGATAGACACTGATGGTAACTATGAAATATATCTACCGGAGGGTAAACATACGTTAATTATAGAATCTTTAGGCTATGAACCACAAGAGGTAACTGTTGATATAAAAGGAGATAAGCCTATCAGAAGAAACTTTACACTTAAAGAAAAAATATATGAGCTGGGAGAGTTTGAAGTGACAGCAAAGTCCGCTATACAAAATGTTCGCGAATCTGCTTACAATGTAGTAGCTATCGATGTCAAACCATTGCATAATACGACGTTAGATATAGCATCTGTTTTGAATCGGGTTTCCGGAGTCAAAGTCAGATCGGATGGAGGTGTCGGGGCTGATGTCTCTTTCTCATTAAATGGATTCGGTGGACGTCACATCAAATTTTTTATGAATGGTGTGCCTATGGATGGCTTTGGCAAGGAATTTAAACTGAGTAATATTCCGGTAGGAATGATAGATCGAATCGAAGTTTACAAAGGTGTTGTTCCTATCGAATTTGGTTCTGATGCACTGGGCGGAGTAATCAATCTTGTTACTAGCAATAAGAAGCGAACTCACCTCGAAGCTTCATTCAGCGCAGGATCGTTCAATACTTACAAAAGTGATATAAATTTCACTAAAATATTTCAGAACGGACTATCAGTCCAACTTTATGCATTCCATAATTTCTCAGACAATAGCTATAAAGTCTATTTAGATCCTGATAATTCGGGAACAGAACGTTGGGTTAAAAGGTTTAATGATCGTTTCAACAACGGAACCGGAACAGTGAAAGTCGGCTTTGTAAATAAACCATTTGCAGATCAGCTATATATAGGATTTACCTACGGAAAAGGACGCAAAGGTATTCAGCATGGAACGACAATGGATAAGGTATTCGGGAGGAGACACGAACATTCCGAAACTATAATGCCGAGTCTGGAATACGCTAAGAGCAACCTATTTACAGAAGGGCTAAATGTAAAACTTACAGGGAATTATAATTTGGGTTATACTCAGTATATAGATACCACCTCATATGTCTACAATTGGCTGGGCGAAGCTACCAAAAGCGGTTCGAAAGGAGAAAGCGGAAGCGGTCCTTCTATGATGAAATATTATAACAACAACGGATCTACAACCTTCAATATCTCATATATGCTAGGTCGAAATCATGAGTTTAATATCAACAATGTGCTTACTCTTTTTAATCGTAAGACAAAAGATCCTTTGGCTGTAAAAGAGACTGAAGCAGAGAAAAGCGCAGAAGAAAAAAGACGTAGCTTGAAGAATATTACAGGGCTATCGTATAAATATACCTTGAATAAGTATTTCAATGCTTCTGCCTTCGGTAAATATTACTGGGCTAAACATACACTGAAGCAGGATGTTGAAACAACAAATACTTTTGGTTATGGTCTTGTGGCGACAACCTTTTTCCAGGATTTTCAATTAAAAGCATCTTATGAACTCACACACCGCCTGCCAACGGCAAACGAATTATTCGGGGATGGTGCTTTAGAATGGGCAAACTTTGAACTAAAACCTGAAAAAGGAAATAATTTCAATATAGGCTTAAGCACATCAAAAGTTATAGCGCGCAAACATGCCCTCTATTTCGATGTCGGATATATGTACCGCCTGATATCGGATTATATTATCCGCAATATATATGGGGAAGGAACAAGAGCATCGATGTCTAATCATGGGAAAGTGCTAAGTTCGGGCATCAATGCCGAAGCAAGATATATCTATAATAATCTATTGTCGGTAGGAGGGAATGTTACATATCAGAGTGTAAAAAACAACGAACGTTATAAAGCCGGAACCGATGATGTGGAAAGTACTCTCTACAAACTGAGAATGCCAAATGTACCATATCTGTTTGCCAATGCCGATGCGGGATTTACTTTTCGCAATCTGGGATATAAAGGTAATGATTTCTATATCGGCTACAACATGAATTATGTACATCAGTTCTATTACGATTGGTCGATATATGGAGTAAAAGAAAGTAAATCAGTAATCCCCAGTCAGGTTTCGCACGATATCAACATATCTTACAACCTGCTGAAAAAGAGCATAAACCTATCTGCCGAATGCAGAAACATAGGTAATGCAAAGCTCTATGACAACTATTATATCCAAAAGCCTGGACGCAGTTTTATGTTCAAAATAAGATATATATACCACTAATATAGAATGAAATCTTTTTTCTAAAGATTCCAATTAACCAATTAACCATTTAACTATTTATTTTAAAATTCATAATTATGAAATGTATGTTTTTGAAAAAAGCATTATTCGCTATTTGCTTAACATTAGTATTTACAGCATGCGACGATGATCCCTCACCAACACCACCACCGGTAACAAAAGGAAACTATATCATCGGAGTCAGCACCGAGGCCAAATCATACTTGTTGGCGACAGATAATCTTGAAAGCGGAAAAACATCTGTTATCGGTAACGGGGTTGAAGCGTCCGAATCTACAATTTATTCTTACCAAGGAAAAAAAGGATTTTTATTCTTATACCGTAAAGGCGATCCTGCAACAGTACAATCCTGCTCTTTTCTTGGCAATGGTACAATCAGCCTGAATAAGACAAAATCAATGCCTACCAGAGAAGAGTTTATTGCTCCGTATAAAAACTATATGATAGCGATGACAAGCATTAAACTAGAGGATAGTAAATTTGGTGAAGCATTTAACTTTATCGATGGTGAAACCGAAAATATTCAGACCAGTTATATGACAACGGAAAATATTGCACATCCAGGTGAATATGCCAATATGGGCGGACTTATCACTATTGGCGACGATTTGATTACAGCCCTTGAGCCATATAGAATTCCTACTACAGATAATGCTAATACCAAATCGAATTATCCCGATGAGGTCAATCTGGCTATACTGAATAGAAACGGAGATAAGATGACCGTTAAGAAAGTCATAAAAGACGAACGGGCTAGTTTTGCTGTAGGTCGCCGTCGTTCGGGTCGTTTGTCATGTATAGGTACTGATGCCAATGGAGATATATATGTATTCTCTCCCGCCAATCAGGTGAATACAGGTGATAATAAGAATCCTAAACCTGAAAATGGAACCAAACATCCATCGAGTGTATTGAAAATAAACAAATCAAATCTGGAATTTGATAAAAATTATTACTTCAATATCGAATCTAAATCAGGCGGCTTGAAATTGCAAAATGCATTTGCTCTTTATGGAGACTACTTCTTGCTAAACATGTTTGCAACAACAAAAGCTTGGAATATGCAAACAGCAAATAAGTTTGCCATCTTTAATGTCAAGACAGGAGATTTTAAATGGGTTAGTGGTTTGCCTGCACCCGAAGATATAGGCGGTTATACTCCACGACCATATATCGAGGGCGAAAAAGTTTATTTGCCTCTGACAGCAAGTGGTAAAACTTATGTGCATTTGATCGATGCTAAGACTGCTAATGCAACAAAAGGAATCGAAATAGAAGGAGATGTAACGGTAGGAACTATTATAAAACTGGATATCCCTAATAAATAAACTAACATATTATGAGAAGGGTGGGGAGTTATATGTATGGCTTCCCACTTTTTTATTTTAATTGTATGTCTTAATCTGTAAAATATACTATTATTATTTTTTTTATTCCTTTAACTCCTTAATTTGATGGATTATAAAACATTAAGTTGAATCCCCAAATAAAATATTTATCTTTGAACCTGATATGAGATTATTCCTCCTACTAATGAGACGATGAAGTACACAGGTGATTTTACTGACGAGACTGTTCTGTTGGATGAATTGAAGAAAGGCAGTAACGATGCTTTGGAATTCTTATTCAAAGCCTATTATCCTAGACTACAGGGATATGCTTCACGATTTATTTCTGATAAAGAAGCGGTTAAAGATATTATACAAGAATGCTTTATAAAATTGTGGGAGAAGCACGAATCCCTTCAGGTCATCTCTATTCAGTCTCTCCTATTTGCTATGGTGCGAAACAGTTGCCTTAATTACTTAAAACATTGTTCTATTGTCAATCAGTATCAAATAGAGTATCTTGCTAATATTGGAGGGCAGGAACGGTTGTATCATGCCGATTTCTTTTGTGATTCAGACTCGCCGCTTTTATATGAAGAATTGCAGCGGGAAATAAACTATGTAATAGAGCAGATGCCTGAAAGACGTAAAGAAGTTTTTTTGATGAGTCGTTTCGAAGGTTTAAAGAATAAAGAGATTGCAGAAAAATTACATATCTCTACCACTGCTGTTGAAAAACATATCTCAAAATCGTTACAAAGTTTTGAAGACCACTTCAAAAACAAATATCCTATCGACATATACGTTGTTGTTGTCATGTGGCTTATTAATAATAATTTATAAGATTTTATATAGAGAATATAAGGCAAAAGCAAAAGACTTTTGCCTTTTTTTATTTAGAGGGGTTGGGTAAAATTATTTTCAATTGTTATATCATATAGAAGCTAAAATTATGGACAAAGAAAAAATACATCAATTAGCCATTTCTTATTTCGAAGGAAGAATTTCTTTGGAAGACGAATCTATTTTATTCGATTTCATTTCTCAAAGTGACAATAATACTAAGTTGCTCAAAGAATGGGAGAGAAACTGGATGCTTACATTAAATGAAGAGTACTCTTTTGGTTCGGAATGGAATTCATTGCAGGCTAAGATCGAAACCCGTAAAGCTGTAGCCCCTATTTTAAAACCTAAAGCTAAACTGATTTCTATATATAGGAAAATAGCAGCTGTGGCAGCGATTGTAATCATCACTGTTGCCTCTACACTGATCATAAATAACATTAGTTCTCCTGCCCAGGAAAATAGAGCCTTCATAGTCGAGACTCCTAATGGAGAGAAGAGCCGGGTTATACTTCCCGATGGTAGTATTGTTTGGCTCAATAGCACTTCTCGAATCAGTTATAATTCGCAGTTTGGGAGTTCCGACCGCAATGTCATATTAGATGGGGAAGCATATTTTGAAGTCGCAAAAAAAGAGGATTTGCCATTTGTTGTAACAACAAGCGATTATGATATTGTCGTTAAGGGTACAAAGTTTAACGTATCATCCTATCACGACGATATGAAAATCACAACGACACTAATGGAAGGGAAAGTTGACATTGTCCGTAACAATAAAGTGTTGAATATGAATCCGGGCGAGTCTGTGCAACTGGATATAAAAACAGATAAATTTTCTAAAACATTGGTCAACCCCGAACAATATAAATCGTGGATTGCAAATAAAATAGAATATGATGCAATACCACTCGAAGAATTGCTAAACAGGCTTTCCCGACAATATAATGTAAATATACATTTACAGACAAATCAAACAAAAACAAGAGTCTTGAATATATCTATTAAAAATGATGAATCGATTGAAGAAATCTTACAGGGTTTGGATCAGGTAACGCCAATGAACATAGAATACAAAGGGCAGGATATATATATAAAACTAAAATAGCTAATCTTTTTAAAAACTAAAACCATGAATTATGAAAATTAAGTATTGTAAGAAATTCATCTTACTCCTTATTCTCAGTTTCTTATTGGGCGTATCTTCTTATGCGCAAACCGTGAGTAAGGTTTTCAAAAATACCCCATTAAAGACAGCTTTAAAGGAAGTTGAAACGCAGACCGGTTTTTCTATTATCTATGAAAAAAATGTGATAAATGAAGAAAGAACGGTTACTGCAACCTTTGAACAAACTCCGCTTCAAGAAGCAATGTCTAAAATATTGGATAAATCGTTAGACTTCTCCATAAAAAATAAAATGATCACAATTTTTCCCCGACAAATGAAATCGGGAGAAACTAAAAGTTCGGAACAAGCCCCTAAAAAGAAATATAGTGGACTTATTCTGGATGAAAAGGGCGAATCTATTATTGGAGCGAGTGTATCCCTAAAAGGGAACACGTCTGTGGGAACAATAACAGATGTAGATGGTAATTTTTCTATCGAAGTACCGGTAGGCTCTATATTGTATATCTCTTATATTGGTTTTACACCGCAAGAAATAAAATTGGGCGACAAAACCACTCTTGACATTGTACTGAAAGAAGATTCTAAACTTCTTGATGAAGTTGTTGTTGTCGGATATGGCGTACAAAATAAAAGAGATGTATCTACAGCTATATCTCAAGTAAAAGCTGAGGATATAGCAGACAAGCCTGTAACCGATTTTCGTCAGGCATTGGTAGGGAAGATGCCCGGAGTGCAGGTAACCCAACCTAGCGGAGATCCCGAAGGCGCAGTTAGTATTCGGGTGAGGGGAGTAAGCTCTGCGACAGCAGGTAATGATCCGCTATACATAGTTGACGGTATGCCAATGGAAAGAGGTTTTGCTAATCTTAATAGTAATGATATAGAATCGATTGAGGTGCTTAAGGATGCTTCTTCTGCCGCCATTTATGGTAGCCGGGGATCGAACGGTGTTATTCTGATAACAACTAAAAGAGGGAGTTCTGAAAAGCTAACAGTAAAATATGATGGCTATTTCGGACTTCAAACTGTATCGAAAAAGCTTCCGATGATGAATGCTTATCAATTTGCGGAAGTAGCGCGCGACGCTCACAATAATGCTTATTTGGCCGATGTGCCAACTGGATCGGTAAATGATCCGAACGGCATACGTCCGCAGTCCTACCATCGTGTACCGGCCGAGTTATATCCATATCTGACAGGAGAAACCGGGTTGGTGGATACCGATTGGCAGGATGAAATCTTCCGTACAGCGCCAACTACCAGCCATAATATATCCCTATCGGGTAAAGGGAAGAACATAGGTTATTTTGTTTCCGGAAACTATTACAAACAAGAAGGTGTAATCATAGAATCTGATTTCGAGAAATATAGCCTTCGTCTCAATTTAGATGGGAAGTATGATAAATTCAAATTCGGAGTGAATTTTTCTCCTTCATATTCCACCTCCAACAGGGTAGATGCTTCAGGGCCTTATGGATCGGGAGGAATTGTTCAATCAGCATTGGCAATGCCACCACTATGGCCGGTATATAACTCCGATGGTAGTTTCAACTATCTGGGAAACGGATATTGGCGTATAGGAAATGACTATCAACATAACGAAGTGCTCAATCCGGTAGCTATAGCTAAACTGCAATCCGATGTGGTTGATCGTTATGCATTGGTCGGAAAGATCTATGGAGAGTACGAATTTTTGAAAGGACTTACCTACAGGCTCTCTTTAGGAGGAGATTATTATGGAGCGCATAATGATAAATACAGATCGTCGGAGCTTCCCAAAATCGGGTATTCGTATTATGATGCCAAATCTAATCCTGTAGGAAGCAGTTCTTCTTCTTTCTTTTTCAATTGGCTGGTCGAAAATCAAATTAGTTATAATACCACATTCGATGAAAAACATAATATAAGTGCGGTATTAGTGCAATCAGCTCAGAAAGAAACTAAAAAAGGGAATTTCGTTGAGGCAACAGATTACCCGAACGATTATATTCAGACAATAACCGGAGGTACGGTAAAGAGTGGAACTTCGGAGAAAACACAATGGTCGTTGGCTTCTTATTTGGCTCGTGTTCAGTACAGTTTTATGGGACGTTATATGGCTTCAGCCGCTATTCGTGCCGATGGATCTTCCCGCTTCGGAAAAAATAATCGTTGGGGATATTTTCCTTCTGCTTCTGTAGCTTGGCGCATAAGCGATGAAGGTTTTTTCAAAGAGGCTAATGTACTAAACTTTATAGATGACCTTAAGTTACGTACCAGTTATGGTGCTACCGGTAATTTTCAGATAGGAAACTACGAACATCTATCAACAATGGCACCGGATGACTATATTTTAGGACATGGTGATGGAAATCTGATCTCAGGATATAAACCCGACAAAATAGAGAATAACGATTTGACTTGGGAAAAAACCTCTATGGTGAATGTTGGCTTAGATGTGCAGGCATTGAAAGGTTTGATAGGCCTTTCTGTAGAATATTATTACAGCAACACGACCGATATGTTGCTCAATGTACCCGTTCCACAGATAACAGGATATACAAGAGCCCGTATGAATGTAGGTAAAGTGAATAACAGAGGATGGGAAATACAATTGACATCACAGAAAAAAATAACAAAAGATTTAAACTATTCTTTTACGGCTAACTATGCCAAGAATACGAATGAGGTGAAAGCTCTGGGGCCCGGTAATGCACCTATCGAAGAAACTGGAGGAGTGGCCCATGCTTATTATATCACCGAAGTAGGAAAGCCTATTGGCTCATACTATCTGATGGTACAGGATGGAATTTTCGAAAATGAAGAACAATTGAAACAATATCCGCATTTTGCAAATACCAAAGTTGGAGATTTTCGCTTTGTTGACGTAGATGGTGACGGAGTATTGGATGTAAACAAAGACCGTACTATCGTCGGTAACTATATGCCCGATTTTACATATGGGTTTAGTGGTACAATAAATTATCGTGATTTCGATCTGGGATTTAATTTCCAAGGGGTTTACGGGAATGAAATACTGAACCTGAACCGTCGCTATATAGACAATATGGAAGGAAATGTAAATGGTACTACAGTTGCATTAGATCGTTGGCGCAGCTCTGACAATCCGGGAAATGGACAGGTAAATCGTGCCAATCGTAAGACTACCGGAAATAATGGACGTACATCGACATGGCATATAGAGGATGGTTCTTACTTCCGTTTACAAAATCTGACAATCGGATATACTTTACCTAAAACACTCACTCAACGTTGGAATATAGATAGATTAAGAGTATACGCTTCGGGACAAAACTTATGGACTTCGACCAACTACTCTGGATATAATCCCGAAGTAAGCCGTCGGCCCGACGATGCTCTTACTCCGGGCGAAGATTACGGAACATATCCATTAGCCAAAGTATACACTTTTGGATTAAACCTCACTTTCTAAAAATAGCTAAACAATAGAATCATGAAAAAATATAATTTTTTAATAATACTTTCGGTTTTATTCTTTGCAAGTGCTTGTTCAGACAGTTTCTTCGATTTAGAACCAAGCGATAAAGTACCTAAAGATAAAATATATAAAACCGCAGAAGATTTCAATATTGCAGTTGTCGGTTGTTATGCAAAGTTGCAGTCGCAAGTATCCTTCTATACCGAATGTAGCGAATATAGGGGCGATAATATGCTTTTATTAGCACCCACAACAGGCACACAAGACCGTTACGATATCGATCAGTTTAAAGAAACGGCTGCTAATGGTCTTTTAGACGATTACTGGGCAAATTTCAATAATGGTGTATATAGATGCAATTTGGTGCTGGATCAGATAGATGCAGCCGTTTTTGATAGCAAACTGAGAAATCAATATAAAGCAGAGGCCTTATTCATCAGAGCCTATACTTATTTCAATATGTATCGTATTTGGGGAGGTGTTCCTACTACTCGCACAGTTGTTGATGTAAGCGAAGCCTTGAAGATAGGGAGAAGTTCAGAGCAACAAATGTATGACCTTATTGCCGGTGATCTGAAACAAATTGTAGATGAGCAAATGTTACCGGTATCTTATAAAGGAGATAATATGGGGCGTGTCACTCTTGGGGCTGCGCAATCTTTATTAGGAAAAGTATATCTTACTTTCAAAAAATATCAGGAAGCACAAGCTGTTTTATCCCAAGTGATAGGAAAATATTCTTTACAAGAAAATCCCGGAGATGTGTTCAATGTAGGTAATAAAATGAACAATGAAATCATCTTTGCTGTACGTTTCAATAAGAATATAGTAGGAGAAGGCCATGGTTATTGGTTTACAATAAATAATCCTGCTAATGCAGAAAATCCTTCGCCACAGCTACTTGCCGCCTATACAGATCCGGCCGATAAGAGAAAGGACCTGATAACATATACTCAGGTTGAAAGTAATGTGTACATCTTGAAGAAATTTTATGATACAAAAAACTCTACAACGAGTAATGTCGGTAATGACCAGATATTAATTCGCTATGCCGATGTTTTGTTGATGTACGCCGAAGCTCTGAATGAAGTAGCTTATAGCAACTCGCCAAATTCGCCTGCTTTAAATGCATTGAACGAAGTGCATACACGTGCAGGATTGCAGCCTGTCGATATTTCAACTTTACCCAATAAAGATGCTTTTCGTAAAGCAATACTTATCGAACGTCAACAAGAGTTCCCTTTCGAAGGACATCGCTGGTTCGATTTAGTAAGAATGGGATATGCAAAAGAAATTATGGCCGAATCGGGACATAATATAACAGATAGCCAGCTGCTATTTCCTATTCCAAAATCTGTAATAGAAAGAGTGAATAATATTGGTTTAGTATGGCAAAATCCGGGATATAATTAACCAAAAAATCTGATTGTAATGAAAAATATAATATTATACAGTTTGCTGATTACAGTATCATTTCTATTTGCAGCGTGCAATGATGAAAATATACCCGAAGCTAATTTCGAAACGATGGAAGCCTCGTCGTTAAAAGCCACACCCGGTGATGAAGAAATGACTCTGACATGGGAACCTATGGAAGAAGCCAACCCTATCGGATATTTTCTTTCGTGGACAGCTAGCACACAGGGAATATCCGGGGGGGAAATGTCGGTTGAAGGCAATCTTCTTACAGCCACTATAGTTGGTCTGGTAAATGGCGAAACATATACATTCTCCGTTCAGCCTCAATATAAAACAGGACGTGGAGGTAAGATATCTGTCAAATCCAAACCCACCACATCAAGAATGCCGGTGAAGGATGTAGTTGCTGTTGCGGGAAATGAACGTATCAGGGTACAATGGACAAAACCAGTAGGTGAGAAACTAACGGGTTATAAATTGACCGTAAATCCTACAGGTCAGGTTATTGAGATTAATAATCCTGCGACTGAAAGTTATATTATCAGTGGCCTCACTAATGGAATAGAGTATACTCTCTCTTTAGTTTGTGTATATTCGAATGGGAACTCTGATTTGGTAAATGTGGTTGCTACTCCCGGAAATGTGACGCCGATTATCGTATCCAAGCAGTATTTATTACCAAACGAATCTATGGTATTTCAATATAACGATATGTTCTTTATGGGTACAGTAGCCTCTGCGAGCTGGAGTTTTGGAGACTCGGGAGTATCCGCAGAGCTATCTCCTTCTCATACATATACAGCCGGAGGTCAATATGAAGCAAAAGTGAAGGTTACATATACCGACGGTACAAGTGAAAGCGGAAGTATGCAAATCTATGTTATTGATTATGCTTGGAAAACGGTTTTGCAAACTAGTGGTGTATACGGACAGGTTAAGGCTTCTACACCTGTATTCGGTTTGGATGGTACAGTATATATAAGTATATCAGGTCCTTCGGGAAAAGGAGATTTGATAGCTGTAAATCCATCAACCGGAACTATAAACTGGACTTATCCTATTTCGGCGGTTACATACGGCGGAGGTCCTTCTGTGGGAAGTGACGGTACGATTTATACAGGTGCTCGCAATAAAGTCCTGTATGCAATTAATCCTAACGGAAGTCTGAAATGGTCGTACACCACAGGTGAAAATGTCGATTGCTTCCCTGCCATATCTCAGGATGGTACAGTATATATTGTGTCTAACGATCTGAAATTGTATTCGTTGAAATCAGATGGTTCATTGAAATGGTCTAAACAGCTCGATGGAGCAAAAGTTGCATCAGCTATAGCCATAAATAGTGATGGGAAAATATTGGCAGGTACCGATTCTTATATATATGCATTTGATTCTTCGGGCAATGAATTGTGGAAAACAGCAGCTAATGCTACCGAAATATCAACGTTTGCCATCAACAATGGAGCTCTGTATATACCATTGAAGGCAGGTAAAGGACTAATGGCTCTGTCTGTCTCATCAGGCAGTGAATTGTGGACTTATGGCATAACAGGTAGTGGTAACGATGCCTACTCGCCAATTGTTGGTAAAGACGGGGCAATTTATTTTGCGGGAAAGAACGGTAAGGTATTTTATGCTGTGAATGCTGACGGTTCGAAAAAATGGGAGTTTGCAACAGATGCCAATATGGTTTACGTATCTCCTGTTATTGACGAAAAAGGAATAATATATTTCGGAACAGACAAAAACAATTCGAATAAAGGTCAGATATTCGCATTGAATTCATTAGACGGGTCTGTATGTTGGAAAATGGAAACAAGCACTGATGGACGCTTTATGTCCGGCACATCTGTAGGCCCTGATAAGAAATTATATATGGGTTCTTTAGGTAGTGGAAACTCCACCGATCCCGGACAATTACTTGCTATCCCTATTTATGCAGGGCCGGAAACGTCAACATGGAGTGCTCGTGGAGGCAATATTTATGGAAATAGCAACAAATAAATAATAAATAGTCAGACGGGTATAGGCCCGTCTGATAAACGATCTTATCATGAAAAAAATATTATTGTTATACATCTTTCTTGCTTTTACTTTTGCTGTTTCAGCTCAGGATTATAAGATAGGAACTACCACAGCTCTTTGGCAAAATCCATTGGCAGGTGATTTTATCGATGCCAAAAAGAATGGGATTGAATATATTGAAATTGCTTTGAATCAGTGCTATCGGGGCGTTGCCATGGAAGAAGTTGTTACTCGTGTCTTTGATATGAAAGCCAAGGTCGATAGTGCTGAGATTAAAGTGTGGTCAATTCATTTACCTTTCTCTAAAAAATTGGACATTTCGGTTTTGGATTCGGTTCAAAGAGATAAAAATGTAAAATTTATAGCAGGTATGATCGAATTGTCTGCAATGTTTCAACCCCATCGGTTGATATTGCATCCTAGTTCTGAGCCTATATCGGACAGCACGAGAACAGCGCGAATAAAAAATGCTCAAGTGTCTATTGATATTTTACGAAAATATGCTCGGAAAATAGGGGCAGAACTTTGTGTCGAGAATTTACCGCGTACATGTCTAGGCAATACTCCCGATGAGTTGTTTGAAATTGTTGAACCTTTTCCCGATGTCAAGATATGTTTCGATACAAATCATTTTTTGAATGGAGACCCTTTGAAATATATACAGAAACTAGGACATAAAATAGGAACAATTCATGTTTCGGACTATGATGGTATCAATGAATGTCATTGGATACCCGGTGATGGAACTATAGAGTGGGGTAAGTTGGTATATAATCTCAAAGAAGCTGGTTATAATGGTGTATTTATGTACGAAACGACTAAAAATAAAGAGAAAAGACGTATTTCTCCTCAAGAATTGGCGAATAGTTACAAAACTATTCAAAATCAGTATGATAAATATGTAAATCAAATACAAAAATAGATTGTTATGAAAAAAAATTATATAT
>NZ_JAEPKU010000104.1 GCF_016652235.1 Dysgonomonas sp. Marseille-P4677 | reverse complement strand
ATGTTACTATCATTGATGTTAATGCTTTTTCTTACAGATTGTAGCGATAATACACCATCCAATCCTGAAAATAAAGGTCAGGAAATTATAGATGGAACAGGGAACGAAAACGGAGAAAATAACGGCAATAAGGAAACACACCTGACAACAAACGACTATGTTCGTGATATTGTAAACCATCCTGCATTTGAAGGCTTTGGGGAATTGCTCCTAACTTATGATAACAATACTTCTTATTACGATACACGCCTTTCAAATGTTGGTTCACTTATGCCATATCACGGGAATATAAGACCTGATATCGTTTTAGACGCTGTAAATTACCTAATTGATGAAGTTGGGCAGGGGAAAACAATCTTTTATGATATATACACCGAGCAGCAAAAACAGCAAAATCCGGCAAAAAGAAATACCGGAATATTTTTCTATAGGGGAAATCCGAATGCTCCTTTTGCAGTGGTTTGTCCCGGTGGAGGCTTCTCGTATATCGGTTCATTACACGAGGGTTTTCCTTTGACAAAGCGAATAAGCGAATTAGGTTTGAACGCATTTGTAATACGATACCGTATCGGTAGTGAACAATATGCTACCGAAGATTTGGCGACAGCAATATCTTATATATTCCGCAATGCTAAAACACTTGGTGTCAGTATTAATGATTATTCTGTCTGGGGAGGATCGGCAGGAGCACGTATGGCGGGCAATATAGCCTTGAGTGGTGTTGCTGCATATGGCGGAGATAATCTCCCAAAACCTGCAACGGCTGTAATTGCCTATACCGGGCAAGCAAGTTATTCAAGTGATTTTTCTCCTGCGTTTATAACGGTTGCAGCCAACGATGGAATAGCCAATGTAAATACAGTTGAAAGGCGTGTCGAAAATCTTCGCAGTGCAGGTGTGGAAGTAGAATATCGCAGATATCAAAGTGCAGGGCACGGATTCAGTCTTGGCACAGGAACAGATGCCGAAGGATGGCTCGATTTAGCAGTTCGTTTCTGGCAAAAACATATTAGGGAATAAAACAGGTAAATATGAGAATTTAAATAATCCATAAAACGTATATCATGGAAAAAGGAATATTCAAAAACAGTATAAAAACATCATCTTTAGTGCTGGGGATATTAATTATAAGTCTAAATTGTTTGCATGCACAAACAGCAAAGTATGATGAAGGCACAAAACAGGAACTCATTAATCTATCCAAACAAAAATGGGAATGGATGGCAGAACGCAATGTAGATTCTTTAGATGTTCTCTTTCACGAAGAGGCTGTATTTATCCATATGGGTGGAACGATGAATAAAAAACAGGAACTCAATACCATAAAAAGTGGAGGAATCCATTATAAACATGCAGAAATAAAAGAGACATCCGTCCGCTTTGTTGATAATACGGCTATCATTTTAGACAGGATTCGCCTGACTGCCGTTGTCGGTGGCAACGAGGTTGTCAATCCTTTTATGGTTACGGAAATATATGTATTGATAGACGGTAAATGGAAATTAGGTTCACTTTCATTTACCAGATTACTCGGTGATTAATAGCTAACAATACAACAAGATGAGAAAAATAAATTTATACATAGGAATAATTATTCTGTTATTGGGAATATCAGGTAACATAAATGCACAGGATAAGATGTTGACAAAAAAGCAAGAAAAAATAATTACCATCTCAGCTTTTGCAGCTAAAGGAGAATTGGATAAATTGAAAATAGAGCTAAATGCAGGGCTTGATGCAGAATTAACAGTCAATGAAATAAAAGAAGTATTGGTACATCTTTATGCCTATAGTGGATTTCCTCGAAGTATTCGTGGACTGCAAACATTAATGAGCGTCCTTGACCAACGAAAAGCCAACGCCATAAATGATAATTGGGGACGTGAAGCATCGCCCATAACAGACACACGTGACAAATACGAACGTGGCAAAAAAATCTTGGCGGAGCTTTCCGGAGTGACAATACAGGGAAGACCACAAACGGGCTATGCCGCATTTAGTCCTGAAATAGAAACTTTTCTGAAAGAACATCTGTTCGCCGATATATTTGAACGTGATGTATTGACCTATGCTCAACGGGAAATGGTTACGGTATCGGTAATTGCTGCTCTCGGAGGACTTGAACCGATGTTAAGTTCTCACATGAATTTATCTTTGAATGTCGGTATAACTCCTGAACAACTAAATCAACTAATCAATATAATAGAAATAAATGTCGGCAAAAAAGAAGCAGATGCAGCCGGAACCGTGTTGAAAGAGGTACTACAAAGCAAAGGTTTAAACTCTGATTTTAACACCTCAAAAATGGGAAATGGTATAAGGATAGAAAAAATCTCTTTTCTAAACCGTTTCCATAATAATGTTGTCGGTAATTTATATTTTCCTCTCAATTATGATGCGAACAAGAAATATGCTGCAATTATTATAGGGCATCCTTTTGGCGGGGTAAAGGAGCAAACATCCGGATTACACGCACAGAAAATGGCGGAACTGGGTTATATAACTCTTGCTTTCGATGCTTCCCATTATGGAGAAAGCGGCGGATACCCTCGTTATATAGAATCACCTGAGACACGTGTAGAAGATTTCAGTGCAGCAGTAGATTTTCTGAGCAATCATAAAAATGTAAAAACAGAGGCTATCGGGGTAATAGGTATTTGCGGCGGTGGCGGCTATTCTGTGAGTGCGGCACAAATAGACCACAGGATAAAAGCTGTGGCTACAATTAGTATGTATGATATGGGACGTGCCCGCAGGCAAGGTTTAGGAGATGTAATTACTTATGACCAACGCATGAAGACATTGGACGAAATAGGAGAACAACGCACAAGAGAATTTAAAGGTGAATCCAGAAAAGATATTGCTGCAATTCCTACCGTACTCAGTGAAAACGATACAGAAAATACAAAAGAGTTTTTCGATTATTACAGGACACCTCGTGGCGGACATCCTAACTCTACTACCAGTTATTCATATACAAGCCTTGCACCGATGATGAATTTCTTTCCATTTATCCAGATTGAAACAATTTCGCCCCGTCCGCTTCTGTTTATCGTTGGTGAACGTGCTGTATCTGCTTATTTTAGTGAGGACGCATACAGCAAAGCGGCAGAACCAAAGGAGTTATATATCGTGCCCGGTGCATCGCATGTTGACCTGTATGACAGACCTGAATATACGGCTGTATCACTGTCAAAGCTCGATTCATTCTTTAAACAATATCTTAAATAAATCAATATAGTATGAAGAAAATTAATATAGCTATAATAGTAATAATGGGAGTTATCTTGCTATCGTGTTGTAACTTCAATACAAAGAATAATGAATTGATTTTTGAAAAAGGAGAAAAGATTACCAATTCCAATTTTACGGGTAATGCATGGCTCATGGATTTAATCTCTGCTGATAGTCTGAATCAGAATGCTGTGGGAAGCGTGACCTTTGAACCTGGTGCAAGAACAAACTGGCATTCTCATCCGGCGGGGCAAATCATACTGGCTATAGGAGGTATAGGCTATTATCAGGAGAAAGGAAAGCCGATAGAAACAATTCATAAAGGAGAAGTAGTAAAATGCCCTCATAATATACCACACTGGCATGGGGCAAGCCCCGATAGTGAATTTATACAAGTCGCAATTACAGGAAGAGAAAATGGTACTACGGTGTGGTTCGATCCTGTCACCGACGAAGAATACAATAGCTATGATAACAAATAATGTAATATTAGTGGTAAGTCTATTGAAAATAACCAAAAAATTTTCCTGCACCGAAACCCCTATTTCGCAGATTCAAAATAGGGGTGGGGGCTACCCTATTAGTTAGCTTTCGGTAGTTGACACTTCGACTGCATCAAAGTTGTTTATCAACATTTGAACTGCCGGATTCAATCTAATCATGTTCTTTAAGTCATCACTTACACTATACTGTTCCGCTTGTGGCTCTTCTTCGGGTGTTTCCGGTTCTATTGCCTGTTTTTTATTTAATATCCTGTCAATCAAATAATCTCCTAAATCATAACCATTTGCTTTTTCCTCATCCGTACAATTATCCTCCAACATTGTGGAAACCATAACCAATAAGCCCGCCTTTGTCGCCTCATCAGCTATTTTAGTCCATTTTTTGAAAGCTAATCCGGTAGTCGAAGTATCAGGAAACAAGACAATATTCCAACCTCTCAATGGCTTTAATTTCTCCACATTCAGCCAATCCAATGCACCCGCAGCCATCCATATATGTTCCGGCATACATCCGGCGGCAATGATAGCTGACTTCTCCGATTCGCAAATACATACAGTCTTACCGATATTATTTTTTGAACGGATAAGATGCAAACCAAACAGGCACATTTGCAGATTATAGGGATTAGGTAAATTAGGCTTTATTTTCTTATCTCCATGATATAAATAAACACCTTGTCGTTTCCCTGTTTCCCTATCGTATTTCTGTACTTTAGCTGTCCGGCATTTGCCTTGTTCATCTATTTGAGGGAACACAACCGCCATATCTTCCGTACATCCGATAAAGTAAGGGTCTATTGTCTTTTTTATCGTTTCCCAATCGAATAGGTTAAACAGAAAATAAACAAAATTGCTGTTTCGTGTATTTGCTCTTTCATCTATGTATTTTAATGGTATATAGCTTATTGGATTGGTTGTCACTTCTGGTATCGGTTTAACGCTCTTATAGTCAGGTCTAATAGTCGGATGTTCATTAAACCATTCTCTCGGCTTTTTATGGTAGCCGCATTTTTCGATTCGGTCACACCTTCCGACTGATTCATGGATTATAGCACCGTTCCCATTTATCCGGTAATATACGAATGACATTTTACCACAATTCGGACAGATATACTTTCTGCTTCCTTTTTCAAGTTCAAATCTATTATTCATGTGTATTTGATATTAGATGAAAAAAATGTTTTATTCTCCCTGCATAAACTACATTTACTACATGGTTTATGTAGCAAATGCAGAATATGTAAGTAATTGGAAACTTATTTTTTAGCATAAATAACGTTTCCCTGTGTTTTCCTTTTCATCTCAAAACCCAACATTTTAAGCCTTTCAGATATTGTCCGCAATGAACAAGCCCTATATCCGTTATCATTACAATATACCCTGTACTCGTTGTATAATAGCTTCAACGGTATATCCTCATCAACAGAAGGTTTGTAGTTCTCATCCTCGATGAACATTGCCACGCTATCCGATTCTTTACGGTAGGCATTTACCTGTTCCATTACCAGAGCCGATTGTGTGAATTTCTTTTGTATTATCAGCCGTTTCAACCCCTCTAATATCCAATTAAATACACCGCTTAATTCATTATTGATGATTTTTTTGGCAAGTTCGGGGTCTTGTTCCGCTTCGGGAATAGTAACCAGAAAAGGGATAATGATAAACCGCCGGAAAAAAGCGTTTGTCTGTTCTACTTCTCTCGGCAACTCATTACAATTAAACATCAGCTTGCCGTAATCCTTCATTGTAAAAGGTTTACCGTATATCTGCCTTGCCTCAACAGGCTCACCGCTTACCAACTGTTTAAATATGGACGTTTCCAGTTTGCCGTTTATTTCACTTGCATAATTAAGTAGCTTATTTGATAGTTCGGCTCTTTGGTAACTGTCATATTTGGTAAGGTTTTGTAAAGAATAGGAACATATATTTTCCTCTCCCAATATGGCATTTATTATCTCAAAGAGTACACTTTTACCGTTTGCCCCGCTTCCATAGAGAATTAATGCTTTCTCCAATTTGAGGCTATCCAAAAATACATACCCTAAATATTCACTTAATACCTTCCGGCAATCCTCGTCGGGCAACACCCTGTTCAGGTATTGGAAAAACAACGGGCATTTAGCATCCGGTCTATACTCAAAAGGAAGCTGATATTTAATAAAATCCTCCCGTTTCGGTAGCCTTAACAGTTGTCTATTTCCTGATATTTCAAATGTCCCGTTCAGTAAGTTTATCATAATGCTATCTTTCTTCTCCGGTGTCGGTAAATTGGAAGATGATATAAATTGCTTGTATAGCTCATCTTTAAAAGCATGGTATTTTGCATCGAATACAGGAACACCCATTTTTATGGCGGCATTGGCAAGAAACGGTTTAAAGTCTTCCGTATCAATCACCTGCCAATAAGCACCGTTATAAACATATATAAAGCCGTTCTTTGTACATAACCCCCAATTATTGTCTATTGCTATACTTAATATCTTTTCTGTGGCAATGACAAGATAAAGCTTGCGTGTTATTTTCTCGTCTGCTTCTAATCCGGCTATTTCCCGAAAATTTACGCTATGTATCTGATTTAGTAACTCATTCAATATAGTTTGGTATGACTTACCTTTATACTGCTCTTTTTTTCGCTGTTCCAATTCAGAATTACACATTGATATTTCTTGCCTTACTTTTAATGTAGCATCCATCAGTTGTGTATCTCCCATAATATTAGTATCTTTAGATTGATTTTCAGCCCCTTGCCATCCTTCGGCGGGGGCGTTGTGTTTTTCTGTCATTACTTACGTCCTCCTTCAATTAATGATTTCACTTCCGACATTTTGTATCTCCGCTTTCCTCCGACCTTCACAGGTATGAGATACTTTCTCTTTTCCCATCTCCATAGTGTAGATAAATCAATGTTTAACAATTCGGTGACTTGCTTTGCGTCAATGTAGTGTTCGGCTTTTTCGGCTATCACAGCCTTTTCCAGTTCACGTTTGGTGTCGGCGATAACTTCCTTATGCCATTCCCTTAAATCATTAGCCGATATAGCCAATGTAACGTTTGTGCCTGAACTCAAAATCTCTTTTAGATCCATTGTGTTGTGTTAGTTGTGTAAAAAAAATAGCCCAACATTTTTCCTGTTAAAGAAAAACATTGGGCTTTGTGCCTCTGTATTCGTTTTATGCGAATATTATACTACAAATATAACAATAAATTCAATGAAATGCAACATCCTAATTTTAGGGTGTAATGTATCTGATTTCAACCTATTGTAAAGTATTACTATTTGTATATATTTTGCCAAGCTTTAGCCATCAACTCCGCATGTTCGCTTTGCTTAACCTTGATATATTTCAAAAAACTTTTTTCAGTCTTATGCCCGCTAATACTCATTATCATTAAAGTAGGTAGACCCCTCTTATACATATTCGTACAAAAAGACCTCCGTCCGGTATGGCTCGATACAAGTTTCCATTTAGGGTGTTGGCTCGTTTCTAATTTACCGCCTATTGTAGTTGTCACAAGCTCTACAGAGTTGATTCCCGCTAATTTTGCAACCTCTTTGATATATTCATTAAACCGTTGGTTGGTTATCGGCTCAGGCAGATTAAAATTGTATTTTTCCAATATTTCCAATACTACAGGATGCAAAGGTATTGTAACTTTAGTATTTGTCTTTTGTTGTCGGAAAGTTATAAACCCGTCTTTTATATCTGTCTTACCAACTTTCTCCAGATCGCTAAACCTGCAACCCGTCCAAGCCAATAGCAAAAACCAATCCCGCACACGGTCTAAATAAGGTGACTTACTAAAATCTTTATCTTTTAATTGTTGTAGTTCAGTTTCTGTTAAGTACACAGTGTCAACTTCTTCTGTAAATACATGGAAACTATTATAGTAATTTGATGTATTTATTCCCTGCATTGTAGCCTCATTAAGCATCAGTTTTAAGATACGGATATGTTTACCGACACTATTAGCTGTGAACGCTTCCTTTAGTAAAACAGGTTTATTATTTTCATCAATCTTCGGTTTTCCGTTTTCGTCTATGGCTTGTATTTCGTTTTGCAAATAAGCAGTAAAGCCATCATAAAATAATTGGTTAATCTCATCAAACCTAAAATCTTTCTTTCTTATTTTGGCTGCAAATGCCTTTAGGTGCTTTTCCGTTGCCTTGTATTGTTGTATATTATTATATGTCAATAATCGTCCTGTCGTTTTGTCTTTCCTGTTTGGTGCATCAGCAATAAACTGTTCCGTAAATTTGAAAAGGGTATCTATTTTTAACTGAGGTTTATATTTCTCAGGATATAAAGCTTTATCAACCGCAGTATCCAACCATTCCGAAGTAAGCCCTTCTTTGTTCATTTCTAAATTATACACCTTTAATATCAATGCCTTTCTATCATTGACGGCGGTGTTTAGTTTTTGTCTTGCTTCTTCATTATATAATACCCGCTTTTTGATACACTGTTCTTTATTATCCCATACATCAGGCTTAACAACCAACTCACTTACATGAAAAATCTGTACACTTCTACCATCGGATAATCGAAAACGGATAGTAACTTCATTGTTATTTTTACTTGTTCGGATAAATGCTTTTACGGTTGCCATATTATTTAGATTTAATGGTTGTGCAAATATAATAAATTTGCACAACATAATCGCAATAACATAAGATTATTTTCTATTAAATGCAATTAGTTTTTTATATATAAAACATTGTATATTATTTATTTATAATATAAATATGCTATATTTGAAGTAATTATAATTTTACAATAATCGCATCTGGTTAGTCCTGTCCATACCGCCAGTAATTCAAGCAATTACAAGTAAACCTCAGAGAATCAAACGATTCCTGAGGTCTTTCTTTTGCCCTAAAGTGCCATTTAGGGCATAATAAAGCATCAAAAACGAGGATTACGAGGTGGAGCAAAATTTAAAATAAAAAGTCCACTAAAAAGTCCACCACGCAGAGTTTTATTCAATGATTATCAGCGTTTTACGTAATTATCAAGAAGTGCATAGTCAGTAATTTTGCAAACAAAAAAAGCTATGTACGAATCATTGTCAAACACCAAATTGAATGTTTTATTCTTCACTAAGAAAACCAAACTATTAAAAAATGGCGAAGCTCCTATCTGTATGCGCATTACAGTAGATTCAGAGCGAACCGAAATCATGATTAAACGCTCTGTTTTACCTAATAAATGGAATCAGGCTAAAGAATGTGCGACGGCAAACAATGCTGCTGCACGTGAAGTCAACCATTTTATAGAAGTCTACCAGACTAAGGTTTTTAAAATTTTCCGTCAAATGGAAATGGACGGACGGGAAATAACGGCACGTACTATTGCCTATATTATGCAAGGTCGAGAAGACCCGGACAAACCGAAAACACTTATCGACATTTTTTCAGAACATAATACGCAAGTCCATTCGCTGATTGGAGTAGATTATGCCGAAGTAACCGCCAAGAAATTCGACACCTATCTTTTAAGATTGAAAGAATATCTGGCTTCTGAATACAGGACAGAGGATATGCCAATTAGCAGTGTGGATAATTTGTTTGTGCGGAACTATGACCTGTTCCTTAAAACGCAATGCGGTTGCCACCATAATTCCGCTATCAAACATCTGAAGAACCTGAAAAAGATCGTCCGTATTGCTATGGCTAATGGCTGGGTGCAGAAAGACCCGTTTTTCGGAATTAAGTTTATCGAACAGGAAACTCACGTCGAATTTCTTACAAAAGAAGAGCTTGCCACATTAATCAATACAGAGTTTACGATTCCGCAACACAATCAGGTGCGGGATATTTTTGTCTTTTGCACGTTCACCGGACTTGCCTTCGCTGATGTAAAAACCTTAAAACCGGAACATATCAAGGAAGATAACGACGGTCAGCTATGGATTCGCAAGCCTCGTCAGAAAACCGGAGTAATGTGTAATATTCCACTTATTCCGCAAGCTGTAAAGTTGATAGAAAAATATAAGAATCATCCCCATTGCGTTGTCCGTGAGGTTGTTCTGCCTGTATTCAGCAACATCTGCATGAACGATTATCTTAGGGATATTGCCAGATTGTGTAACTTCAATAAGCCGCTGACCTGTCACATAGCCCGTCATACGGCGGCTACGGTAGTGTTTTTAGCGAATAAAGTTTCAATGGAAAATGTAGCCAAAATACTCGGCCACAAGAATACGAAAATGACACAGCGATATGCAAAAGTGCTTGACGGCTCAATTAAGCGGGATATGGAAAACGTGATTAAGGCGATGGATTTCTAATTAATCTATTCACATTTTCATTCGAAAATTCCGAATATAAAATCACAAAAGCCGCAGAGACTAATCTTGCGGCTTTTGTTGTTATCTATAGGATTTACGATAATTGGCTTCCAGTATCTTCTCTACATCCGATTCCCGGTAGAGAATCTTTGCCCCTATCTGATAGTAAGGGATTCTCCCCTCATTGCAATATTCCTGTAATGCCCTCCGGCTTATCTTCAATCGCTCTGACAATTCCTTGTCTGTTATATACCTCTCCCCGTTCAGTATAGGCTTACTGTTAATTCTCATCTTCTCCAAATTATCAAGCATATGGTCGATCGAAGAAAAAAACTCTACTATGCGGGGAGTGTTTTTAGTGATAAGGCTGTTTGCTTCATTATCTGAATACCTGCTATTCATTTGACATCTCCTTTCCTTCCGCTACTTTTTTAATAAGGCTCTGTACATCTTCTGCTTTATAGTAAACCTTGTGTCCGACCATCGTAAAGGCAATCTGCCTGCTATCACGAAGTGTCTGAAGTTTACGTTTGCTGATATTCAGAATCACACATACATCCTGACCGTCTAACCAACTGCCTATTACTTTGCTCTCATTTTGTTCAGATAAAGCATCCAACCTTTGATAATGACTGTCTTTGTTCGTTCTATTTTAATATTCGAGAAATTAGCCTTTTCAATTTCGCCGAGATAATCTTCCCGTTGTATGGCACTGGCAATACAACCTGCATACATAGACGCATTATCAGTAAATTCCTTAGGGAATACACCATTAAGAACAACATCGGAAATACAGAAGTGACCGCCTTTTTTCAGTACGCGATATATTTCTTTGAAAATCCTGTTCTTTTCAGGCAGTAGATTTAACACACAATTACTCACCACGACATCTATCGAATTGTCGGGCAACGGCATATTTTCAATATCTCCTTCAATAAATTCCACATTAGTATAACCTCTTTTTACAGCGTTCTTTCGTGCTTTTTCTAACATTTGAGGAGAAAAATCAATTCCTATTACTTTTCCTTTTTCTCCAACTTCTGCACGAGCTATAAAACAATCATTACCTGCCCCGGAACCCAGATCTAAAACAGTATCTCCTTCTTTTATTCCCGCATATTGAGTAGGCAATCCACAACCTACACCTAAATCGGCATCGGCTTCGTATCCTTTTAATTTTGTATAGTCTTCACTCATAATAGTGAAAACCTTTTTAGATGGGCTTGCAGGGCTTGTGCCGCAACAACAGCCTGATTTTAAGGCATCACCGGTTAAAGCCAATTCGCTATAACGTTGTTTTACTAATTCTTTTTTCTTTTGATTATCGTTCATGATTGATATATTTTTCTGTTTAACTCTTTGCCAGTTTCAATATCCGCAAAGCTCCCCTGATAACAATCGCGAATACAATACTACCTATTACCAAGTCGGGGATAACACTATCCAGGAACCAGACAGCTACTCCGGCAAGTATAACTCCTGTATTTATTATGACATCGTTGGATGAAAATATCAGGCTTGCCTGAATGTGAGCGTCCTTGCTTTTTGTTTTTTGAAGAATGAGCAAACAAGCTAAATTTGCAATAAGGGCAAGTATGGATATTACGATCATTGTTTCAAAATGAGGTATCTCTTCGATGCCTATAAACCGTTTGATTACTTCTATAAAACCCAATACAGCCAATAGAATTTGGAAATAACCGCTTATTAAAGCGACTTTCTTCTTTCGGGCTACTGCTGCTCCCACAGCAAAAAGGCTCAGAGTATAAACGAAAGCATCAGCCAACATATCCAGACTGTCGGCGACCAATCCCATCGATTTGGAAATAATACCCGTTGCCATTTCAATAACGAAGAAAGCAAAATTGATTATCAACACAGTCCACAAGGCTTTTCGCTGTTTTTTATCTTCGCCATTCTGTTCGATATACTCTGTTTCTGTATTTTCCAATAAGGTAGAGCCTAAATCTAAATCAGCGATAGTCGATTCAATTTGAGCAATATCGTTCGTATGGATAATAGTCAATATTCTATCTGCTAAGTCATATTCCTGACGAATGATATTATCTATATCCTCTAATTTCAGGCGTATGAGGTTTTCCTCACAGGGGCAATCCATCTTTTCTATTTTGAAAACAGCCTTATATATGGTACTCATTTATAATATTTTTTTCTTAGCCAAAAGGCTATATTCACCAATAGAATTAATACAGGTACTTCGACAAGCGGACCAACCACGCCTGCAAAGGCTTGCCCGCTATGTAAGCCGAACACGCCGATAGTAACTGCAATGGCGAGTTCAAAATTGTTGCCTGTGGCTGTGAAGGCTATTGAAGCATTTTTGTCGTAAGAAGTTCCCATTAGTTTGCCAGCAAAGAAGCTAAGGAAAAACATCACTACAAAATAGATCAGCAACGGAATAGCAATCCGCACCACATCTAACGGTATTTGTAGAATCAGTTCACCTTTCAGACTGAACATTAATACAATGGTAAATAACAGGGCTATCAGGGTAATAGGCGAAATGGCAGGAATAAACTTTTCTTTGTACCATTGTTCCTCTTTGATTTTAACCAATATCAGACGGCTAAAAACCCCCATAAGAAAAGGAATACCTAAATAGATGGCGACTGTTTCTGCTATCGTACCTATGGATATATCCACTATCGCACCCTCGAAACCGAATAATGGCGGTAGTTTTGTCACGAATATCCACGCATAGAAACTGTAAAAGAACACCTGAAAGATACTGTTCAAGGCAACGAGCCCTGCACCGTATTCAGTATTACCTTCTGCCAGATCGTTCCATACAAGCACCATTGCGATACATCTTGCCAGACCTATCAGGATAACGCCTACCATATATTCGGGATAATCGTGTAAAAACAGAATAGCAAGTATAAACATTAATACAGGCCCGATAATCCAATTCAGGATGAGAGAAATAGATAAAATCTTTACGTTGGAAAACACTTTCGGCAGTTGTTTGTAATCCACTTTTGCCAATGGAGGGTACATCATCAGGATAAGACCGATTGCCAGAGGAATGTTTGTTGTCCCACTCGACATGGAATCTATATAACTGCTGAAAGAAGGAATAAAATATCCCAATCCCACACCGATAGCCATTGCAAGAAATATCCAAAGGGTTAAGTTTTTATCCAGGAAACTCATTTTCTTTTTACTCATAGCCTTTTATCTTGTTTGTGTAGAGCTCGTAAAATGCTTTTTTGATTTCATCCCTTACCCGGATATATTCGGATTGTATAAATTCTGGTGTTCCTGTTGCTTCGGAAGGGTCATCAAAACCGATATGTAAACGGTTCTTTACTTTACCGGCAAATGCAGGGCAACTCTCATTAGCTCCGCCACAAACAGTTATCACATAATCCCACTCATCATTTATGTGTAAATTTATATCATCAGATGTATGGTGTGAAATATCCACTCCTGCATCCTGCATTACTTCTATTGCTTTAGGATTCACCTTTCCGCTTGCTTTTGTTCCTGCGGAATAGACCAATAGTTTAGGATCGAAAGATTGCAGGAACCCGTGTGCCATCTGGCTACGGCAACTATTGCCTGTACAAAGAATAAGAATCTTTGGTGGTATCTGGTTTATCACAATCTGCCAATGCCCTACATCACGCCATTGGTTAAACTTCCAGCCTATTTCTTTCATGTGCGATGCCTGTTTGAACCCGAATTTTTCATGCAGACGTACACTATTTTCATTAGGAATACATATTCCTGCTATCAGGGCGTGTATATCACCTTTATATATTTCTTTGAAAAGATGTTGATAAAGAATAGTCCCAAGCCCTTTACCGTGCATATCTTTATCAAGATATACGGTTACTTCCTTTGTAGAAGAGTAAGCACAACGGTTGTTCCAGTTATGCAGGTAACAATAGCCTGCAATCCTGCTGTCAATCTCTCCTACATAGTAAGGAAAGCCTTCATCTAAAAATCCTTTTATGCGTTGCTTCATTTCACCTTCGCTTACGGCTGCCGTTTCAAAGGTGATGGCTGTATTTTCGATATAATAATTATAAATCCTGCAAATTTCTTTTGCATCTTCCAATGTTACTTTCCTTATTTTCATATTATATGATATTATAATTCGTAACCATACGTACAATTCGCAAATAGACGAACTTATGGAGTAAAATTTTTATTTGTTGCCACAACTTTCTTCATTATTGATTTCAACGAACAATGCAGAAAACAAGTTTTTTGCTTTTTGCCAGTTTTCTTCATTGATACAGTATTTAACTGTCGGCAATGTAATTGTTCCCTGTATTAATCCGGCATCTTTCAACTCATTCAAATGCTGTGAAAGGGTGCTTTTGGCAATGGGTAGTACCTCAGACATATCGCCATGATAACAGCATGACTGATTGGCTAACATTTCCAGAATAGCTATACGAATAGGATGCCCTAATGCTTTTGCGAAGCGTGCAAGCTGTTCTTGCTCGGCTGTTAATTCTTTCTTTGACATAACTACTTATATTTATAGTTCGCAAATATACGAATAATATTTAATTCGCAATATTACGAATAATATTTTAATCTTTTGAATATTGATTAATATAGTAGGAAATTATATGGCTTATCATTTTTAATAACAGCAAATATCCGGATATAAAATTTGCAAACCATTTTTATTGCAAATCAAACTAAATATAC
>NZ_JAEPKU010000103.1 GCF_016652235.1 Dysgonomonas sp. Marseille-P4677 | reverse complement strand
ATATATTATATAGTGAAACAATATCTTTGTGAGTTTTATCTAAATTTTGATAGTATGGTTTTATGTAATTGATAATATCTTCTTCTAAATTACTACTCTCAGATATCAATGAATTTTTTTATTAATGATCTGTGCAAGTTCTTTTGAGACTTCTACATTAAAGGCTGATACTTTTTGATAATCATGCAATAACTTTTGTAATCCAATATTAATGGTTTCAAGTTCAATATTTAGTTTGTTATATTCTTCTATTTGAGAGGCAGTTAATCCTGCATTCTCCTTTAATGTCTTAATGTCTTTGTGAGTTTTATCAAGATTATCTTTTAGAACTTCGATATTACCTTTCTCCGATAGCTGCTTATTTAATTCTTTTAACTGTCCTCTTATTTCAAAATATTCATTAATTAGATTTTCTCTTTGTTTATCGTCTTCTCTTAATTCCAGAATAAAACTATTATAAAGCTTTCGAGAATCAATATTTTCGAGAATAAGTCCTCTCACTAATTTGCGAAGTTCATTTCCAACTTTATTCCCCTCTGGTTCAGCTAATCTTGATAGATAGTTTTGTGGGATATATTTTATTTCTGGAATAATACTGGGTGTATTATCGGCTCTATTTGATAGTATTGATTGAGCAGAAGGAAGTTTAACTTCTAAATCAAACTCCTTCTCAAAGTCATATTTATATTTATTTTCATCATTTTCCTTTTTTAGCAGCGATCTATCTGTTAAGAAGGCTTTTGCAATATAAAATAAAAGAATAGATTTGCCTGATGATTTACCTCCAATAATATATCCTCCGTAATCGATTAGATCCGATTCATTTATAAGACCTGCATATTTAATCTTAAATTCTTTGTCTGTTATCAACAAGGTATTATTTTTCAAGTGTCCTAAATGTTCATTGCCTTGACCATCTAGTGTTTTAAAGACATACCCATCAGATAAACAAACAAAATTATAAAATCCAAAAGGGAGTTTGAGCTGCCCAATAAACTCACGATTAGGAGTAAAGGATATCAAAAATGGATAGTTATATACTATTAATGTGGGTGTTTCATAGTCATAAGCCATATCTGACAATCTATTAATCTCACCTGGACCATGGCCATATTGAATCCTTTTGATAAATTTTCCATTACTATCAAAGATAACAAGACCACCTCCTTTAAATTTATCGTGAATATAAATATTAAAATCCGTTACAATTATTTTGTAAATATCGCTTAGTAAGCTATTAGCAGTAGTTTCGAGTGGAATAAGTTTTATATCTTCTATGAGTGCCCCAAGTTCGTAAGTTTGATCTTTTAAAAATGGATTTAAGTTAATCTTTATAAGATTAGCAGAGTTATATATTAGATTCATTGTACTATCAAGATATAATGATTCTATTTCTTTTTGTGAGAAACGTTCCGTCCTTTGTTGTTTAATACATGATGTACTAATTATTGTAATTATATAAATTAAAATAGTTCTCATTTTTATTTTTTGATTAAAGAAGTTTCTATAGAAAGATATTCATCCGAAAATAAATATCTTTCTGTTTTTAAATCATGTTATTAACAAGATATGGGTGTACAATTTACTGATCCATACGCACATGTGATTTCATTCCGATTACTTGGATTTACCTGAGAAGAGGAATGTTGACCACTTGCACTTACGTTTGTGCCTGCATAGTCTACAGAAGTTGATCCAGATGTGCTAGAAGAACTACTTGAAGGACATGGTCTTTCATACTCCCTCTCATCCTGTGTTAATCCTTGGCTAAGCCATTGTGTCCAATCATTCCATTCGCCACCTGCCAATGCTTCGGTATTATTTAAATTTAGATAAAACGTATCCGAGTTCTGAGTATTCAGATTCAGATTTACAATTAAATATAGCGACAGCCGCAATAGCAAGAACAACTATTCCATGAATTATTTTCTTTTCATTTTAATTCAAATTTTAGTTTTAAAATCATTTAGTTGTTTTTAACTGTATCTATCATTTCAACAGTTCGAACTCACGTAGATTTCAAAATATAATACTTACTTTTGTATAACCTCCTTTCTTTTTTATTGAGAAGGGAAGGTGGGGCGGGGTGCTATTGTCTAGCTTTGCAAGAGGAGACAATTCTCCGCCCTTTCCCTTTTGGAACTATCCTTTTACCATACTCTTTACAGATAGAGGGATAGAACCTCTTTTTGTGTTACAAAATACTGTTACCGTTTTTCTAAAATATCCTGTGGCATCAGGAGTCACCTTTACTTTTATCTCAGTCTTATCTCCGGGCTTTATAGGTTTTTTATCCCATTCGGGAACTGTACAACCGCAGGACGCAGAAATATCTTTTATCAATAGAGGAAATTCTCCTGTATTCTTTAAGATAAAAGTGGCTATAGAAGTCTTTTGCACTTTGGTGTCATTGAGTTCTATTTCCGTATGCTCTGCTTCTACCGTAGTTTGACGGATATTAGTTTGTTCAGTATTTTCCTTTCCGGTAATACTTTGTTTATATAAATCCCATATTTTAGGATTGAGAGTGGGGTTCCCAACTATAATCACTTTATTATCCTTATCTAATAAGAAGCACTGATAGCTTATATTATCAGGTATTTTATTTATGGCGTTCAGTTTACTTTCATTATCTATATAAACTGTCTGTGTGAAATTGTCACGTCGCAATAAGAATTTAAGTTCCTTTTCGTCTTTCGGTTGAAAATAAAAATGAAAACTTACTTTTCTTGCCATTTCTGACTCTGCTTCTTGTATAAATGTATTCCATTTATAAAGTTGTAGCTTACAGCTGGTGCACCCCGTAGAATCAGTATAGACCAACACTTTATATGGAGTGTTATTTTCTGGGCAAACCGTATCGCGTCCAAGATATGTACAGCCTATATCAGTGGGCAGAATAATTTCTTTACCTATCCACTCTGCAACAATCTTTTCTGCTTGGGCTTTTTTATCGTCTTTTTTTACAAGATAACATCCCCAAAAGGACAAACATTAATAAAAAATAAGAGGAGTACTTCATGAGCCTTTTATTATTTATTCAATTTCTAATTTAGTATCATATTTGATTTCTATTCTTTTATACAAGGATTCTATCTTCTTTTTCTTTAGTATATTTTACCAAAATATCTGTTCTATGTTATAAAATCTTTCGTTTATCTCAAATATTCGTTCATCCTTTCCCTGAGTGTGATTTTTCAAATATAACAAAGCACCTTTGGGTATATTATATACAAGAGAATCACTCACTGCTTCTGTTTTACCTGCTGAGATCCATTCTCCTTTTTTATCATAAAATAGTTCGTAAATATCTCCCACATTTATAAAATTGTCTCTATTGCGGGCTGTATAAATAATCTTTCCTATTTTTTCCGGTTGTTTTAATTTTAACCCTACCCAACCACCATCCGGTTTGTGATAAGTAAATGATGTTTTAGTATCTCCATCAAATACATTGGCATAATTGTGTGTCTTCTCGATCTCTTCAGGATTATGGGTTCCGATAGGATCTCCAAATAAGGGAACCGAGTCATTATATTTGCTGTAAAAAGCTATTTCCGCAATATTGCAATTACTATCCTTCGGTCCAATATATCGCAGATAACGGTATTCTTTATTATTCTCAATTTTTAGGACATTCCACTTTCGTAGAGGTCTGTTTTTTATAATAAACAGCGTATCCTTTATTTTGAAATCAGCTCTGTTACTTCCCTCAAAAACACCTTGCACCATTTTCCAAGGATAGGTTGGATGAGGATGGAATTTATGAAGTACCACAATTTGTTCGATCTCTCCATCTGCATCAAAATAACGTATGTTGCCATTTTCTCTTTCAAGCAAGAATGGGTCACTAAGGGGTTCTATTTTGTTATCCAAACAAGTTGCTAATCGGAAAATTACCCCTCCTTCAACATATTGAAATGAAATACTATCCATTTTTTGCCTGTAGCTTATACAATCCAGCGGTATCCAGTTTTGCCAACTTGATGAACACAAATAAACGGGTGTGTTATCAGACAGCTTTCGGTAAAGTTTTTCTTTCGGTATTACGACTGGGTGCTCCCGTTCTCCGGCATATAAAGATGTTACATCTTTAAATCGGGGATATCTGAAGGCCTGAGGTATATTCGTTGGACTAATTCCTATCTCATCAATTATTTTTTTGTTTATACTAAAAGTCTGCCGATGGGTCTTTCCCTTTGACCACCAATAAGTCTCTGTCGGTTCAGGTTTATCTGATGCATAAGTTATAGAGCAATAATAGCTTTTACCTTCTTTGTCCAAAATAAAATTCCATTCATGCCCGGTATTACTATCTCCCCTGACAAACATAAAATCCCTTCCGCAAGGAATCCCCAATGCCCTGAATATATAGATCAGTATATCTGTACTCTCCCTGCAATATCCCGAATACCAGTTTACAATATCCGGTCCAACATGTGGCCCATGAAATATATATGAAAAATAAAACGGAAATCTCTTTTTAAGGTGTCTCTGCATAAATTCAGCCACAAACAAAGGGTCTTCAGCTTGAGGCAATGATCGTATACTATCTAATACGGGATTAAACTGTTCATATATTTTTTTTCTCCATGGTATTAGTTTTTCATCCCCTATTCTGTAAGGTAAGATGTACTCACAAAAATTTTCGAATGAAACATTCTTTCCCCAAGGCTGTTCTCTCCACACTTTGAATGACCATTCGATGTTATCTATTAGATATTCTGGTTCTATCTGTATGTCTCGTTTTATTATTGCGTTTTTATAATTGAAATTTCCATATATGGAAGAAATAGAGTCTAACACCTCTTCCGGTGTATACTTTCCGGTACAATGTAATTCGTATAACCTATGATAATTATCCACGGCTTGTCCCTCATATGAATGATGATAAGGGAGGTTTTCAATCAAAAATATTGCAGCTTTTAATTTTAAAGAATCATTCTTATATTGGTCCAATACGATATTTAAGGACTCATTTTTTTTTAATATTTCATTCAGAGACAAATAGGGCGTGTTCTTCTCAAAACATCCATAAATGAAGACCAAAATGGGAATAGTGATAACAATACTTCTGAAAAGGATTGGTTTGATTTTATTTTTCATAAGTATTAGGCTTTGATAAAATAATTAACAATTTGTACATCTTAGTTTAGATTTTAACAGAATCGTTTGCAATGTAGTATCTTTTTTTAACATAAAAAAGATTAAGAAAGACCAGTGTTATTCTATTAATATTATATAATACAATATGTTTCCTGAGTATATTCTCTCTGAATAGAGGTCTACTTTTATATTGTTAATTTTCATAAAGAATAGGCAAAATACAATAAATAAAATATGTTAATTTTTTATTTGATAGAAGATTAATTTATCTATGACTTTCAACTAGCTTATAATTTCCGTGAAAAATAATAATTGAGTAGTTTTAGGCTTATGATCTTTCTATTTTGGTTCTTCTCCGAATCTTTAGAATTAACATACCTCATATCAGCCTCTTCCTTGTTTTGAACCTTGGATCGCTCTATGATTCCTTATATTCAGTGTATGATTTATCCTCTTTCCATAGGTATGGATATTTATAATCTATTCCACCCCACCATTTGACTTTGGCTTTTGTGATGCAGTCGTGTTCAATCAGGATTTTATCCCTAATACGCATCTCATACTTTCCGTATTTAACAAACTCATCCGGATTCTTATCACTGGGAAAAGCCTTCTTCTTTTCATCATTGAGGAACACATAGGATGAAAACTCCCCGCCCCCGTCCTTCTTTTTCATATTCTCCAGATAAATAAATCTTCCGTCTTCCAGTGTTTGCCACTGTTGTAGCGTTAATTTCACTCCGCCAATAATGCATGTTTTCGGTTTACTCCCGGTTAGCTGTTGTGCTTTGCCAGGCTGTTTCTCCTGTCGCTGTTTATCTCTTACTGCCTGTTCCTGTCGTACCTCAATATTCCTTTCAAACTCTTTTCTGAGATTGCCAAAGCTGAATTTCCGATCAATCTGTGAACCTTTAAAGGCAATACCGTCATACCGGAACGATATCCCTTCGACCTCTCCGGTAGTCCGTTTCAGCTTAAATTCGGTTTCAATACCTGCTTTTTGGAGTAATAATTGTAAGTCTTTTTCATTCTTGCAGCGGGGTAATGCCGCTTTAACCGTATCGTAAATATAGTACTTTACCTTGTCGGGATTGTGATGCTTGACAATGATATACTGGGTGTTGTTAATACCCATTTCCTGCATATATTCTTTAGCTAACTGTACCATAAATCATTGGTCATCCGCTCTTTATCTTCCGGTGCGAACGATATGGGTATATGCCCGACAGGCTGTTTGATTTCTTTTCTTCCAGATCACTGCCTGGCAAAGCTGCAGATCATATCCTTTATATTATCCGCCCATACACCTTCGGCTTCGAGCAGCTCCGCCGTTTCATTCATCACATAGTTGACACATCCCTTAAACGACTAGTCTTTGATATTTTTAGCGATCATTCAGCAGCTTTTTGATTTTAGTGGTAAATATTACCATAGCCCACCATAAAGATTCGGGATTAGAAACCAAGTATTCGATCATTGGTTTTATCCCTAATACATTGGGCAGAAAATGATTAAACTTTTCTCCAATATATCTGGCTTCGTCTTGGATCAGTTTGTTTTCGAGAATCAATCTTCTCCAAAAAGCAGAGAAATATGTCCAGCCTACAACTAGGTGTAAGGCTAATATAAAGGTTCCTGATAAAAGATATGTATGCTGTAATTCTTGATTATTATATTTCATAAACAGATAATTAATTATTTAAAATTGAATACACTAAAACCCAGGTAAAATAATATTATTTTACCTGCAATAAGAATGCTCTCTAAATCAAATAATTAATTTTCTGTAAACCAGAAATATGGGGATTGAAGATGTCATGTTGGGATCAGATCCTGTACTTTGATAAAGTAAAATATCAGTCGGTACTACAGGCTGGGTAAGAAAGCGTTCAACGGTCTGCTTCTGCTTGATATTAAGCCACTGTTTTTCGCTTTTCTTCTGATAGAAGTATAGGCACATATGCTATTGCTTACCTTACTCTTTTCTATTTGTGCCGATGTATTGACAGAAATATCCAATAGCTGTCTGATATCTTGCTTTATTGAGCAAGGCAGGCTTGTGAGTATTGCCAACAAAGTAATAATACGTCTACGCATAATTGTACTCTAAATTGTATGCCAAGATAATATTTGAAAAGATATATAAGTAAGCAAACAAAGGTGATTTTTTTGTGATTTTTAAGAGAAAATCTTCCAGTCCCTCTGTAAGTCTTATCTTTATCTAATAAATAATTCAAATTATATCAAATACACCCTTAGCCAAAACTTTTGCTCCCAAATTTATATTGTCATTAGGAATGATCTCTATCCAGTCATTATTACGATCTCCTATCTTAACTAAAGTTTTTCGGAATGTATAAATGCCATCTTTTTCAGATTCAAGAATCAGTAAAAAATTGCTCCCTTCTTCTGTTATGAGGGCATCAACAGGAATACTTAATACTCTCCGTGAATCAACAATTAGTTGTGCTTCTATAAACATACCTGTTAATAATTTTTGCTTCGTGTCCGTATCTAATGAAGCATAGACATTTATAACACGTTCGTTTCCTCCAACCGATTTTCCTATTTGTGAAACCTTTGCTTCAAATTCATTTATTCCAATCTGTGGGACTGTAAATTTCACTTTTTGTCCAATTTGAAGATTGAATACATCTTTTTCAAATACAGCTAACTCCAGATGCATAGCTTGTGTTTCTACGATCTCCATAATAACATCAGTTGGAGAGATTGCCATTCCTATATTAGCATTGATTGAGGTTATATCACCTGATATAGGAGAGTAAACTGTGATAAAAGATGAAAAATTACCTTGTTCTACCTTAGACGGATCAATATGAAGCATAATCAATTTCTGGCGGAGACTCTCATAGGTTGCTTTTGCTCGTTTATAATTACTCTCAGCCTCTAAATATTTTTTTTGAGACGATATATTTTCTTCAAACAAGGTCTTTTGCCTTTCATATTCCGATTTCAGATATTTTATTTGTCCTGCTGTTTCCAAATAAGATTGTTGTAAATCAATATACTCCGGACTTTCTAATGTTAATAGAGCCTGACCTTTGACAACTTTATCTCCTACAAGTAAAGATGTGGATTTTACATATCCTCCGACAAAAGATGTGACTTTAGCTCTACTTTTGGGAGGAACGTCTATTTTTCCCGAAGCTTTCATCGTATTATCAAACTCTCTTTCTTCCAGAGGTGCAATCTCCATTTTCATGGAATTGAATTGTTCTTGTGTGATTTTCACAATGGAACTTTCTACCTGTAAACTATTTTCTTCTTCTGAAGTCTTTTTCTTTTCTCCACAAGAACTAAAAGATGCTAATAGAGATACGATCAATATATAATAAAAATATTTTTTCATCATTCGTTAAAGTTAAAGTAGTGTAATTCTAAATACGATTTATTGTATGAAAGGACATTATCCAGATAATCAATTTCTATACTGATAGCGTTTTCCATACTCTGAATATATTGAAAAAAATCTATCTCTCCGTTTTTATAACTCATATCGGCTGTTTTTATAATCTCTTTTGATAGGACTTGTCCGTTATCTGTATAATACTTTATCATCTCCCGATGCTGAGATAATTCGGCTTGTTTTTGCAAATAAAAACTCTCCATTTGGATCTCACGGTTATTTCGCATAGATTCCCAGCTTTGTTGTTCCAACCTGGCAGTCTTACGTTTCGACACATTTCCATTAAAAAATAGAGGGATAGCTACTCCTATCTGAAATCCATTCTGCCTGTATCCTAAATCTTTATTTGTACCTGTAAAAAGCTCAATACTTAGATCGGGCAACCAATTTTGATTTTGCAATTTTAATTGAGAAGAATATGTGTCACTGATTGTCTCCATATACCTTTTTTGCAATTCCTTTCCTATACTCGTAGCATCCAGATAAAGTAAACTTAATTGATTATTTGAAATATGGTAATCATCTTCGCTTTGGACTAATGATTTCAGTTGTTCATATAGAGCCTGTTTTTGGCTCTTCAATTGAATAAGAGTTGTATGAATTTGTTTTGATTTAGCCTCTGCTGTAATCTTTTCCAGATAATTTGTTTCACCTAATTCAAACTTCCGACTCCCAGCCTTTGAGAAAGCAGAATAAAGACTATCAAGCTCTGTATAGAGTCTTTCTTTATTCTGTGTATAAACAATTTGTTCATAAACAAGAGAAATATCAAGTGCCAGTTTATTTTTTTGTATTTCATATTGTATCAGGCTCTGTTCCCATTGTGATTTATAGACTTTTCTTTGTGCTCTGTAAATAGTCGGTAAAGAAAATCTTTGTTCTATTCCGAAAACTCTTAAGGCCTTATCATTTGGGGCGATATTGTTTTCGTCATATCCATAATAGACCGTTGTCTTATCAAAATCGAAAGCTGTATTAATATTTGCTTTAGAAGCCTGTGCCTGTAATTGATAAGAACTTAGCCCTTTATTATTAATAAGAGCCATTTCTATTAACTTGTCTAACTCCAGATTATTATTTTGTGAATAAACAGTCGGGGTAAATAAAAATAATGCTCCAAGTAATAGAATATTAAATATCTTCTTCATCTTTAGTTAGGTTTTTATCAAACGTCTTAAAAAGAATAGGTAGCACAACCATGGTGAGAAGTGTCGCCGTAAATAATCCTCCAATAACAACTGTAGCCAAAGGTCGTTGTACTTCAGCTCCTGCTGAAGATGAAATTGCCATTGGCAAGAAACCCAGCGCAGCAGCTGCTGCTGTTAGCGTTACTGGACGAAGTCTGTCCGTAGTTCCCTTCAAGATCAGTTCATCTACATTCTTCATTCCTCTGTGTTTCAACTCTTTCAGATGTTCAACCAAAACAATACCATTGAGTACAGCTATACCAAATAATGCAATAAAACCTACTCCCGCCGAAATACTAAAAGGCATTCCTCGTAACCAAAGCAATAACACTCCACCTACTGCTGAAAGCGGTATAGCTGTGAATACGAGCATAGTTTCCCTTATCGAACCAAAAGCAAAATATAAAAGAACAAATATTAAACACAAAGCAACAGGGACAGCTATCATCAAGCGATTCTTTGCATTCTGTAAATTTTCGAACTGTCCTCCATAAGTTACGGAATACCCGGGAGGCAAATTAACTTCTTCATCAATAATAGTCGAAATATCTCGAACAACACTCTCCATATCGCGATTACGTACATTAACACCAATGACAACACGTCGTTTGGTATCGTCACGGGATATTTTCGCAGGGCCTTCGGAATATTCGACATTAGCTAGTTCACGTAGAGGAATCTGCCCTCCGGCAGGAAGCGGAACCTGAAGGCTTCTTAAGTCTTCAATATCGTTACGAAATTTCTCTTTCAATCGTATAACCAAATCGAAACGGCGTTCACCCTCGAAAACATTGCCAACTGTGGTACCTGCAAATGCCAGCGCAACTATATCATTGATATCTGAAATATTTAATCCATATTGAGCTATGCGTATCCGATTATAATCGACTGTCATTTGTGGAAGTCCGTCAATTTTTTCTACAATGATATCAGCTGCCCCTTCCACATCAGTAATAGCATGTTTTATCTGTTCAGCTTTTTCGGCTAATACATCCAGATTTTCTCCAAATATTTTAATTGCTACATCGGAACGTGTCCCTGAGATAAGTTCATTAAAGCGCATTTCGATAGGTTGTGTAAACTCTATCTCCATATTAGGAATGGTCGCTTCCAGCTTTTCTTTTATCTTGTCTGCTAATTCATCTTTTGATGTGGCTGATACCCATTCGCTTTTCGACTTAACTTTGACAATGATATCACTTTCTTCCATCGACATGGGATCGGTAGGAACTTCGGCAGCGCCAATACGGCTCACGATTTGTTGAACTTCAGGAAAATTATCTAAAATAGTTTTCTCTATCAGTGTGGTGGTCTCTATCGTTTTTGCCAATGATGTCCCGGTCTTCAATACTGGTTGAATAACAAAATCACCTTCATCGAGTTGAGGGATAAATTCGCCACCCATTCGGGTAAATATGAGAATAGCTAATCCAAGTAATGCTACTGCACCTATTATAGTTTTCTTGGTGTTTTTCAAAGCCCAAGTGATAACAGGGAAATAGCTACGTGTCAGGAGTCTCATGATACGGACTGTTACGCTATTCCTTTTTTGTTCTTGTGGTTTGATTATTAACGAAGAAACAACAGGCACATAGGTTAAACAAAGTAATATGGCTCCTATCAATGCGAAGCTGAATGTTAAAGCCATTGGACGAAACATCTTTCCTTCTACCCCTGAAAGCGAAAGTATAGGTATAAAAACAATCAATATTATTAGTTGTCCGAATATGGCTGAATTCATCATCCGAGAAGAACTACTCAAGGTTATTTTGTCTATTTCTTTTCTTCTATCTGACGAAGAGTAGTGATCTAATTTAGAAGCATTAGCAGTCATTTGTGCAGACACAAACTCAACGATAATTACAGCACCATCTATAATAATCCCAAAATCGATAGCGCCGAGGCTCATCAGATTGGCATCAATACCAAAGATACGCATCAGCGATATTGCAAATAAAAGAGAAAGTGGTATTACCGATGCAACAACAATACCCGAACGAAAATTTCCCAAAAGCAATACAACAACAAATATTACAATTAAACAACCTAGAGTAAGATTTTCGGCAACTGTCATCGTCGTTTTGGCTACTAGTTCGCTTCGTTCCAAAAAAGCATTGATATAGACACCTTCGGGTAGCGACTTCTGTACCTCATCTACTCGTTCCTTCACGGCATTGATAACTTCTTTCGAATCAGCACCTTTAAGCATCATAATTTGCCCAAGGACTTTCTCTCCTTCGCCATTGCCTGTTATTGCACCGAAGCGATTTGCACTGCCTAACCTTACCGATGCTATATCCTTAATAAGAACGGAGATACCTTCTGCGTTTTTTACTACAATATTTTCAATGTCTTCGATAGAACTTATTTTGCCTTCACCACGGATAAAATAACTTTGATTGACTTTCTCTATGTAAGCGCCTCCCGCTACACTGTTATTCTTTTCCAGGGCTGTTACTAAATCTCCGGTAGTAATCCCCATTGCCTTCAGGCGGGATGGATTTACGGCTACTTCATACTGTTTGAGGTAACCTCCCCATGTGTTGATTTCTACTACTCCCGGAATACCTGAAAGTTGTCTTTTCACAATCCAATCTTGAATCGTCCGTAAGTCGGCAACCGAATACCTGTCCTTATACTCAGGCTTTACATCTAGAATATATTGATATATTTCGCCCAGCCCCGTTGAAATAGGTCCCATTTCGGGGGAGCCAAAGCCTTCAGGAATCAACTCTGATGCTGTTTTTATTTTTTCAGCAATTAATTGTCGGGGGAGGTAAGTTCCCATATTCTCGTCGAAAACAATGGTAACTACGGACAGCCCAAATTTGGAAATGGAGCGAATTTCCTGTACGCCTGGTAGATTTGCCATTTCCATTTCGATAGGATAAGTGATAAACTGTTCTATATCCTCTGTTGAAAGGTTGGTAGAGGTTGTAATAACCTGAACCTGATTGTTAGTTATATCAGGAACGGCACCAATGGGTATATGGAAAACAGAATAAATGCCATATATGAATATGGCTAATGTAAACAGTAAAATAATAAGTTTTCGGTTGAGACTAAACCGTATAATTTTTTCTAACATCTATCTTTGTTTTTCCGTGTCGAAGATTATAAACAAAAATAGGAATATGTTAAAACAACTAGCTTAAGATTTGCTTAAGATTGAGGAATTTGCAGTTTGACAATTGTTCCTAAGCCTTCTTTACTAAGTATTTCGATATGAATATTTAATAAAGAGCAAAATCTTTTAACAATTGATAATCCGAGTCCAAATCCCTTGATATCAACGTGATCTGAAGAACGATAGAATTTGTCAAAAATCTTCTTAAGATCTTGTGCTGGAATACCTTTTCCATTATCTTTTATTTCGAAAATAGTAAATTCCTTTTCCTTTCGGATATCAATTTCTATAACTCCATCTTGATGAGAGAATTTAACTGCATTGGAAATAATATTATTGAAGATAGTTGTAAAGAGATTCGTATCAGTACTCAAATAAACAGCTTCGGGCGAAATCTTATTCTTTATGGTGATATTCTTCTGTTGAATATTTTCTGAAAGATATTTAAGTGTATTGTTAATAATCTGTTCTATATTTACCTCTTCAAAACTTAAGGACATTTTCTGATTCTCAAAACGGGTGAGAGTTAATAGTTCATCTACTAAATGATTCAAGCGGTCAATCTCACGCAAACTATATTTTACTTTTTCTTCATACTCTTCTCTTTGTCTTGGTTTTCGAATAAGAACCTCCAAGGTCCCTTTTAAAACAGCCAAAGGAGTACGAAATTCGTGGGAAGCATAAGATGTAAATGACTTTTCCCGCTCGATCGTATTTTCTATACGGTCCAATAGTTGATTGATAGTATCAGAGAGTACATACAGCTCATCTTTATTGTTTGGTAAAGGGATACGCTCCACCAGATTGTCTCGTGTTATCTTGTTCGATGTATTTATAATATCGTTAATCGGCTTAATACTTTTTCCAGCTATAAATCTTGCAACGAAGAATAATACAATAAGTATGAAAGGATAAGCGATAAGTAAGATGTGGCGCAATGTATCCAATACCACTTCTGAACCTTCACGAGCTACTGCAACGAGTAAATGTCCAACCTGTTTACCATCTTCATTAAGAATGGGAACTTGAACTTGTCTTATTCTTTTTTCGGCAAGCTCTCCATTAAAAAAAACATTGTTTTCTTGATCGGGGTCGTATAGTAAATGACTGTTTTTTAGGTTTGGAGATTTATCGATAAGGTTTCCTTTAATATCCAAAAATTCAATAAAGACAGGATCAACACCAACTGTGTTATGTTCGCGTTCCATCCATTCTTTATGCCTTTTTAAGGCGATTGTGCCATTTTTTACTTCTATTTCTTGCGAATGACGTTCAACTTCACTTTGAAGGTCTTGATTCAGATGATTCGATACGTTAAACTCTACTACCATATAAATGGTAATAAACACTAACCCTATTAATAATGCCGTGGTAATGATATAATTTAGGGCAATTCTATTTCTAAAAGAAAAATTTTGCATATTATTCGTTAGCTATATATCCTACACCCCGTATAGTTTTAATGTAACCATTATCTTTATCTAAATTCAATTTTTTACGTATAGAATTAATGAATACGTCAATGACCCCCGTATCGTATTCAAAATTAATACCCCATACTTTTTCAATAATCTCATCTCTTCTGCATACAGAACCTTTGTTCTTTATAAGAAATTCAAGCAATTCAAATTCACGCTGAGTCAGGGCAATAGAGTCGGAATCAATTTTCACTTCATAAGTTTCTGTATTTATACAAATGTTACCTAAAGAAAGAATAGACTGTTCTTTTTCGTTGCGGAAATGAATTTTTATCCTTTCTAATAATTCCTCAAAGCTAAAAGGTTTTTTGATATAATCGTTTGCTCCTGACCGTAAACCTTCGATTGTTTCCTGAACTGTATCTTTTGCCGTTAAAAATAAGATGGGAGTCTCTGTGTTGTGTTGGCGAATAGTTTTACATACATCTATACCTGAAATTTTCGGAAGCATCCAATCGAGTAAAATAAGATCTGGTTTCTCTGTAAAGAAATATTCTACACCCTGTTCACCATTAGTGGCGATAAGGACAATATAATTTTCTTCTTCAAGCCCTTGCTTTAGAAAATTATAGATACCAGGTTCATCCTCAATAATTAGAATATGTTTCATATCTTCACAAAGATAGGATAAATAGTTTTATAGTTTTATCATTACAATTATCTCCAATGACTAGTTTATTCCAAGAAAGCCACTTGTCTTCATATGTTCCTCCTTTATGACCAAGTCTATATGCTAATTGGCAATTAGTACTTCCTGTTTGATCTCGCCACGGAGCTATAGTGAAAAGCCCTGAATAGGTAGATACATTTTTTAGATTAATTATATGATTTAATGTGAAATCAAAATTAACCACTTGTCTGTAATTTGATGGTCTTCTATCAACA
>NZ_JAEPKU010000102.1 GCF_016652235.1 Dysgonomonas sp. Marseille-P4677 | reverse complement strand
CAGGCGCTGAAAGCTCTGGGACAAGAGGTAGATCAAGCTACTAATGAAGTAGTTCAGCAAGAATTAAATAAGTAATAAGAATATTCATAATTATATAATAAGAATAACAATGGATTATAGAAAATCAAATGCAGCTAGCAATACAATTACCAGAGATATGATGACATTGTCGGAAGATACAGGTAATGTGTACGAAACTGTAAGAATTATTTCAAAACGCTCTAATCAGATTGCTGTGGAAATGAAACAAGACTTGGACAAGAAATTGCAGGAGTTTGCTTCATATAACGATAATCTGGAGGAAGTATTTGAAAATAGAGAGCAAATTGAAATCTCTCGCTATTACGAAAAACTTCCTAAACCGACATTAATTGCAGCTCAGGAGTACACAGAAGGAAAGCTTTATTATAGAAATCCAAATAAAGATAAAGATAACTTCTAAATAACAATGATACAGCGTATACAGTCTATATTTCTACTACTTACTGCTTTACTAATGGCAGCAACTATCTTTTGTCCTTTAGTGGAGATTGTAAATGAAGGTGCTGCATTATTGGCAACTTTTCATTCTTTTGGAATAGGAGCTGACTTTCCAACCTGGGGTGTGTTGACTTTTGCTATTCTAAGTGCATTACTCGCATTTATTAATATATTTCTCTATAAGAAAAGAAAATTACAGATAAATATTGGCTATTTAACAGCCTTGTCTATAGTTATATATTATGTGACCAGTATGGTTTATATAAATTCTTTTCTAGGGAAAATAGATAATTCATATACCTTAAATGTGCAAATTGGAATTATATTTCCGGTTATAGCTCTCATTTTTGATTTGTTGGCTATCTCGCGAATCAAAAAAGATGAAAAATTAGTAAAATCATTAGATCGTATTCGATAAATAGATATTAAGATATAATAAAAGAAGCTGAGTGTAGATATACTCAGCTTCTTTTTTTACATTATATTTGTGCCCTATATAGTTCTCTATTATGAAGAAAATACCAGATATAAAAGAATTTCGTTTCAAAGATACATCGTTTGCCAATCTGATGAATAAGCGCATTTATAATGTCCTGTTAATTGCGACTAAGTACGATTCGTTTATTTTGGAAGATGATGGGCGTATCGATGAACAGATATTTAATGAATATACTTCCCTTAATCTGAATTATCCTCCACGATTTACGCAAGTAGTTACAGAAGAAGAAGCTTTGTTCGAACTCTCGGAGAATCATTACGAACTTATTATTCAGATGCCGAATATGGATGAGACAGAAATGTTCTCTACAGCAAAGCATATAAAGGCACAATTTGATGATATTCCATTTGTTGTTCTCACACCCTTCTCTCGAGAAGTAACTAAACGGTTGTCTCAGGAAGACTTATCTGGGGTCGATTATGTATTTAGTTGGCTTGGAAATCCTGATTTATTACTTGCTATCATTAAGCTCATTGAAGATTCAATGAATGCAGAACATGATACGGAGAGTGTTGGTGTACAGGTTATTTTGCTGGTAGAAGACTCTGTTCGTTTTTATTCATCGGCCCTACCTACGTTATTTAAAATAGTAATGGAAGAGTCGAAAGAGTTTTCCAAGGAGGCCCTCAACGAACATCAACAGATGCTTCGTATGCGTGGACGTCCTAAGATTATGTTGGCCCGTACTTATGAAGAAGCTGTAAGTATATATACAAAATATAAAGATTATATGTTGGGCATAGTAACAGATATGAGCTATATGCACAACGGACAAAAAGATAAGCTTGCAGGTTATAAGCTTGCTCAATGGATTAAAACACAAGATAGATTTAAGCCGATTGTATTTACTTCTTCTGAGATATATAATAAAGAATATGCCGACGAACTAGGATGTAGCTTTATTGATAAAAACTCTAAAAGTTTTCCTCGTGATCTAAGAAAGCAGGTTGTGAATAATTTTGGTTTCGGCGATTTTATTATAATCAATCCTGAGACCAGAGAGGAAATATTCCGCATCCGTAATTTGAAGGATATGCAGAAGAATATATTCAACATCCCTACCGATTCGCTGGTCTATCATATGTCACACAACCATTTTTCACGGTTTTTCTATTCCAGGGCATTGTTTCCTCTGGCTGAGTGGCTAAAGAAGATTGATATTTCAGACTTTGATAATGTAGAAGATGCACGGCAGATTATCTATGATATGATAATCAAATACAGACGAATAAAAAATTCGGGTATTGTTGCGGTTTTCGATAAGGATCGTTTCGATGAATTCTCAAATTTTGTGCGAATGGGAGACGGTTCTATAGGCGGGAAAGGCCGTAGTATTGCATTTATGGACAATATTGTAAAAGAACATACTGAGCTAAATGAGGATAGTAATATAAACGTTAAAATACCTCGAACAGTGGTTATGTCTACCGACCTTTTCGATGAGTTTATGGAAATAAATGATTTGTATCCAATCGCTCTTTCGGATAAATCGGACGATGAAATTCTACGTTATTTTCTTAAAGCAGGGTTGCCAGATCGCCTAATCGAAGATTTTATGGCGTTTCTCGATGTGGTGAAAGCTCCTGTAGCCGTTCGATCCTCAAGCTTGTTAGAGGATTCGCACTATCAGCCATTTGCCGGGGTTTATGCTACCTATATGATCCCATTGTTATCTGATAAATATGAAATGCTAAGCCTATTGGGAAAAGCTATAAAAGCCGTTTATGCATCAGTGTTTTATAAAGATAGTAAAACGTATATGGTGGCCACTCAGAATCTTATAGATCAGGAAAAAATGGCTGTGGTTTTACAGGAAGCAGTAGGTAGTCGTTATGGAGATCATTTTTATCCAACTATATCCGGAGTCGCTCGCTCTTTAAATTTCTATCCCGTTGGCAATGAAAAAGCAGAGGAGGGCATTGCTAATATAGTGTTGGGGCTAGGTAAGTATATTGTAGAAGGAGGTACCAGTCTGCGTTTTTCACCGGCCCATCCTCATAATATAATACAATTAAGTTCTGTCGATTTGGCACTACGAGATACACAACGATTCTTCTATGCCTTGGATATGAAAAATGTGCATAGCGATTTTTCTACGAATGATGGCTTTAATTTATTGAAACTAAATTTGAAGGATGCAGAAAAAGATGGTTCCATCAGATATGTGTCATCAACATATGACCCTGTCGATCAGGTAATTTATGATGGGTACTATGAGGAAGGTCGAAAGATATTGTCTTTTGTAAATATTTTGCAGCACAATGTTTTTCCTCTGGCCGAAATACTGAAAAGAGTATTAAAAATAGGACAGGAGGAAATGGGGCGTGCTGTAGAGATAGAATTTGCTGTCGATCTGAAAGATAAAGGAGAGGGGGAGTTTTCTTTATTACAGATACGTCCAATTGTTCAGAACAAAGAACTGCAAAGTGAAGACTTATCACAAATTAAAAGGGAACAAGAAATTCTACATTCTAATAGTGCTCTAGGACATGGTGTGATAAGTGATGTTTACGATATTGTTTATGTAAAGACGAAGAGTTTCAATGCCGCGAATAATCCGTTGATAGCAATGGAGATTGATAAGATTAACAGGGAATTTTTAGATCTAGATAAAAATTATATACTAGTTGGTCCGGGCAGATGGGGTAGTAGTGATCATTGGTTGGGTATACCTGTAAGGTGGCCTCAAATAAGCAATGCTCGTCTTCTGGTTGAATTGACTCTCGATAATTATAAAGTGGAACCCAGCCAGGGAACACACTTTTTCCAGAATCTGACATCCTTTGGTGTAGGATATTTTTCCATCAATCCATTTTTATCTGATGACGGATTTTTCGATGAAGAATATTTAAATAACCTTCCTGCTATTCATGAAACAGACTTTATACGCCATGTGCATTTCTCTAAACCAGTATACATAAAGATAAATGGAAAGAAAAAAGTAGGAGTCGTTTTAAAGCCTGAAAATGATCATCTAACAGAATTGTAAGTATGCAGAAGATTTTTTTTATATTTGTTTTAATAAGTGCTACTTTGATGAGTAAAGCCCAGGATATAGGGTACGCTACATTTTATGGAGCGAAATTTAATAATAGAAAAACGGCCAGTGGAGAGATTTATCGTAAAGATAGTTTGGTTTGTGCGCATAAAACCTTTCCTTTTGGAACAATTCTGAAAATTAAGAATCTGGAAAATGACAAAGAGGTGATCGTACGAGTTATAGATAGGGGACCTTTTCGTAAAAAATTCGTTATAGATTTGTCTTATGCCGCCGCAAAACAACTGGAAATGGTACGTAAAGGCGTGGTGAAAGTTGCGATATCTGAACAAAAAACGGAAATTTTACCATTTTTACCTGCAGATACCGTATTTTCTTTAAAATAAAATTCTTTATAGCCAGTTTTTGATTATTCTATTATTATACAGATATATATAAATAAATATAAATAATGATTTGCCTCCATTTTTTATTGTAAAATCTGATAATATTTGCTTTATATAAATAAAAAAAAAGCAAAAACTTGCTGGTTGAAGAAATTGTTATATCTTTGCAATCGCTAACCAAAATTGGGTTCCTTGGCCGAGTGGTTAGGCACCGGTCTGCAAAACCGTTGACGGCGGTTCGAATCCGCCAGGAACCTCCAAAGCAAACTTTTTAGCTTTTAGATAATAATCTCTTTTGAAGATTATCATCTTCAATAAACAAGATCCAAATAATTATTCATTATTACTTAAGTTAAACTACCAAAAAGGTTACTCCTTAGTTATTTTGAAACACATAAAAATATAATTTAATTATAATATACATGCGTATATACAACATTCTTGAGCTGAACGAAAAGCTCACAATAGAACTAAGAACTATCGCGAAAGAACTTGGAATTAGGCGGCCCGATGCTTATAAAAAAGATGAACTTATCTATAAAATACTTGATGAGCAAGCTATCCTAGAGGCTCGAAATAAAAATTCGGAAAGCTACCAGAGCGAAGAAAGAATAGAACAACAGCAGAAAAAATCATATGCTGCTGCCAAGGGAAAACCCAAAAACCAACCTCCTGCTAAAAAGCAAGAAACAGCACCTCAAAAAGCTGTAGCTGTACCTCCCGCTCCTGAGTCAAAGAAGCCATTAGAGCAAAAAACAGAGAAAAAAGAGGAAGTAGCGGTAGTGAAACCAAAAGAAAAAGTAGAAGGTAGGAACAATAATAAACCGGAAACTCCAATAGCAGCAGAAAAGAAAGTAGAACCAACTACTCCTCCTGCATCTGTAGCAGAAAAGGTACAGCAAAAGGAGATTGTGGTAAAAAAGAACGTCGGTGAAGTTAAGGAAAATAAGCCTGAAGCAGAAGCAAAACCGCAGCCGCAACCGGTTAATAAGCCGACTCAATTAGTTTTCAGATCAAATAAAGTGAGAGAAGTGGAGCCCCAGGAGCCAATTCCGGGATTACCATTACTATCACCATTAGAGATAGATTCGGAAGTTACTCCTGTTGAAATAACAGTGCCTGAAACTCCGGTAAAAGCTCAAAAACAGCAGCAATCTCAGAATCAGAATCAACAAAATAACAATCAAAAGCAAAACAACCAATCTCAAGAAAAATTGTTTGATTTTGAGGGAATACTAAATGCTACAGGTGTACTTGAAATCATGCAAGAAGGATATGGTTTCTTACGTTCTTCCGATTATAACTACATGTCGTCTCCTGACGATGTATATATATCACAATCACAAATCCGTTTGTTTGGACTAAAAACTGGTGATATAGTAGAAGGACCTATACGTCCTCCTAAAGAATCCGAAAAATTCTTTCCACTGGTAAAGGTTGATAGAATCAATGGACGTACTCCGGACGAAGTTCGTGATCGTGTTCCTTTCGACCATTTGAAACCGCTTTTCCCTAACGAGAAATTTAAATTGACAAAAGGACGAAATGATAATTTATCATGTCGTGTAGTAGATCTATTCTCTCCAATAGGAAAAGGGCAACGTGGATTGATCGTAGCACAACCAAAAACAGGTAAGACTACATTACTAAAAGACATAGCGAATGCTATTGCCGATAATCATCCGGAAGTGTATATGATTGTACTTCTTATCGACGAACGTCCTGAAGAAGTAACGGATATGGAACGAAGTGTGAATGCGGAGGTTATTGCTTCTACATTTGACGAGCCGGCCGATCGACATGTAAAAATAGCAGAAATTGTGTTGAATAAGGCAAAGCGTATGGTAGAATGCGGGCATGATGTCGTTATTTTACTAGATTCCATAACCCGTTTGGCTCGTGCTTATAATACAGTCCAACCAGCATCCGGTAAGGTACTTACGGGAGGGGTAGATGCGAATGCCCTGCATAAACCAAAACGTTTCTTTGGTGCTGCCCGTAATATTGAAAACGGTGGATCGCTTACTATTATAGCTACGGCTCTGACTGAAACCGGTTCTAAAATGGATGATGTTATCTTCGAAGAATTTAAAGGAACAGGTAATATGGAGCTTCAGCTTGACCGTAAGTTATCCAACAAGCGTATATTCCCTGCTGTGGATATTATTGCATCCAGTACCCGTCGCGACGATTTGTTGCTTGATAACGACACACTAAGCCGTATGTGGGTGCTACGTAACTTCTTGTCGGATATGAACTCGGTGGAAGCAATGCAGTTCTTAGAAAATAGACTTCGAAAAACGGTAAATAATGAAGAATTTTTAATATCGATGAATGACTAAATAGATAGAATCAATTCTGATAATACTAAAAGCAAGGGAAAAAGGTTTAACTTTACCCTTGCTTTTTTATTTTAAGATATTTATCTATATAGAATATAGATATAAGAATTGAAGGCAGAGTCAGCTTCATTCTATTCAATATGAAACATAAATACTGTTTATTTTGTTATTCATAAAAAATAAGAAGAATCATAGGATTGAGTAAAATCTGTCACTTTTGTCACTTTTTAGTTAAAACATTCTCATGGAACATAATCATAATCACGATCATTCTCATGATGGGCATAGTCATAGCCATAATGCCAATAAGAAGGCATTAACGATTAGCTTTATACTTATAGCTGGATTTATGTTTGTCGAGTTTATAGGAGGCTATCTAACAAATAGTCTTGCTTTATTATCCGATGCAGGACATATGCTTAGCGATGCTGTTGCTTTGGGCTTAAGTCTTAGTGCACTTATATTTGGAGCGAGGGCGGCCACTCCATCAAAAACATATGGTTTTAAACGATTCGAGATACTCGCAGCGCTATTAAACGGAGTTGTACTTATATTGATATCCATCTTTATATTTAAAGAAGCGATTGAGCGTCTTTCTGCACCTCCACAAGTAATTGGTAAGGGTATGATGATGATATCTGTTATTGGGCTTATAGTGAATGTTTTGGTTGCCTGGATACTTCATTCTCAAGGTTCTACCGAAGAAAATTTAAATGTAAGAAGTGCTTTTCTACATGTTATTGGAGATTTGTTGGGTTCGGTTGGTGCTATTATTGCAGCTGTTCTCATTATGCTATTTAACTGGTATATTGCCGACCCTATAGCAAGTATGATAGTATCCATACTTGTGCTTTATAGCGGATGGAATGTTTTAAAAGAATCTGTAAATATACTGATGGAGGCAAAGCCAGCTAATATAGATTCGGACAAAGTGATCGCTTCTCTCCAATCTATAGATGGGGTAGAGGGTGTACATGATTTACACATTTGGATGATTACTTCTGAATTTTCCTCCATGACTGTGCACCTGAAGGTAAACCCAGATTCAGATAGAGACTATATTCTCGAAATGGCCAAACGATTGATAAACAAAGAATTTGGACTAAAGCATGTAACTATACAGACCGAAGGACGCGAAATATGCCCTTATGAAGATACATGTAATTAGTATTATGATTCTGTTTTTTTCTTTACTAGCACTATCATTTCAGAGAATCTTTTGATAATATCAGCAAAAGACATTTTCAGTTTGATATAATCATCCGGGTTGTACACGCTTTTCTTTAAATAATAACTGGCATCTATTGAGATTCTACTTTTATCTTTTACAAGTGAATAATTGATTTTGACCAATTCATCTTCAGAGATATAAGACTCAGGCGAATATTCCACTTCATACCCGTCAGGTATATCGATGGTCGATTTGTAAATGTCACCTCGTATATAGACTAAGTCTATGAGTGTAGATCTACTGGTTTGTTTAAATGGATTATCACTTATCGATAAGTTACAGAATGGAGATACGAATAATTTATCTGATGTATTTTCTAGTGATGTATCAAACGAGAAAGTGAAGGAGAAAGGTCTGTTGAGTTTATCCACTTCACCAATCTTCAGGTCGTTTTTTACCTCTATATTATTTTTATCCTTCAGATATTTAGATAAATTCTCGTCTTTCCCCACGTGGATAGTTCTAAAATTATAAGCACTCAGCCCACTTCCAATAAACTGGGCGTTAACCTCAATCTTATTTTCTTCCGGAAGTAGCTTTAGATGTAGATCTTTTTGTGTTACAGATATATTACGTTGCCTAACAATAGTCCATTCTTCAACCTTAGGCTTAACAACCAAGCCTTCTACGTTCATGCAACGTTCGGGTAGATTACTGTAATACAATAAAGGCTCTGTTGCATCTATAAAGTACGTGTTATCTTCTATTTTGACTAAGGCAATTACATAGTTGAAAAACTGTTGGAAAGGATGTCCTTTGCTTATAGCTCCATTTTTTCGGGTACTTAATACGACGGGATATGCCTCTATTTTTGCTGCATTTAGCAGTCCAATAAGAAACAAATTGATATTACCTACATTACCAGTTTGTTGTTTCATAAACTCAGATAGACTTACATTTGCATACTTACCATATATTCCATTCCAGTTATACTTTGATTTTACATATTGAGTAATTGTCTCCACCTGATCTTTAGCATCTTTATTCGTTAAGTTCAGTGTTGGAAGTATCTTTTTTGCTTCTTTTTCGGAATTTCTAATATATTTTCCAAAGTCATCACTCTTAAGGAAGTCCTCGCTCATGGCAGGCCAGGTTGTCATAATTTCTCTGCCTCCACCTCCAGGATATATCAACTTTGATAATTGGAAATTGAGGCTTATCATATAATCCTGTTCAGAGGTTATAAACTCTTCATCTTTGAATGCGGGTATGTTTTTCATCCCAAAATCAAATTTTACTTCTCTATAGAGTAATTGTCCAAATCGTATATCATCACTTAATATTTCCGATTTTGACTCATCTAATTTAGAAGCCCCTTTCATTATGTATGTGTACTCATAATATGGGATAGCTTTATAAGTAAGTTTACTATATATAACAGGAATTTTTTCTTGAAACATCCACTTTCTCATATTGAAAAAATAAGGAGTTGATATTGTATAGCTAAGCTCAATGATAGATCCTTCCCTTACATTAGAGAGAGCTATTTTTTTTACTCTGACATTGTCATTGACTTTTTCTTCAAAAATAGCTTTATTTTCTAATATAGTTTTAGTTAGTTGTCCGTTTTCCCAATTATATGTAATACCCTCGATGTTATCAATAGTTTCCCAACCACTATCCCCAATATAATAAGGGATCTCAAAATCGGCATATTTTACTCCTGCCTGCTTCAGTATTTTAATCTTCGTCCTCCTTTTCATATGCAGAATGAAGCCCCGACTCTCTTCTCCTTGAAAATAATAATCACCAAAATTGTAAAGAACTACAGCTTCAGCATCCTTGTCTTTATCAAATTCGGTCATTGACATTTCATTCTGAGTAATTTTACCTGCATCATACGTGTATGCCGCCTGTGAATATCCACATATGGATATTAAAAAAAATAAGATGATAGTAAAGGGTGTTTTCATAATAGTTCTAGGAAATAGCTTTTTATTTCGTTGTTCTTAATTGACATTATAAATTTGTAAAAGTCAGGATATTGTGTTGTTGTATATCTTCCCGAGTAAATCAGAATTGTTTTGTTTACGATAAGTTTATTATCTTTTATCTCAAACTTTAGTGAATATTTTCCAAAATCAGAATCTATAGCAATGTCTTTAGGCTTTTGAAAGACATTGTTATCGGGTAGCGTATATTCAATACGATCTTTGTAATATTCCGGATAATCGAGTTGTACTTCAGATGTCCTTTTTTCGGGAGATTCATAAGAAGGCATATTTATAGTAAATGGAGATATTATAAGATTTTCCCCATACATCTTATATAGATTATGAATTTTACAATTTACACTCAGACTAATCTTAGCACTATCTCGGTTCTCTTTTTCAAATGTGAAATCGAGAAGGTCGTATGATCCGGATAGTATATTATTTCGGATATACTTATCTACTACATTCTTATTTACTTCTGTTGCTAAATAACTTGTTTGCTCATATTTTTCACCTCTTTCTGTAGCGACAAGTTTCATCATTGAAGTATTTAAGTCTACATATAAATTACGAGTACACAATACGTCCTGAGGGGTAAGGCATGGAGTATTGACAATGTGACTATTATTCTCATCTACAAGTAGGGCCTTTCTTCCTTGGGTAAAAGTACCTATATATCCGAATGGTGTGTTTTTAGATGTGCACTCCAAATATGTAGTATCATTTTCAAAGGGTATCGTGAGTATAACATGGTTGAAGATTTGAGAAGGAAAATCGATATCGGTATCGATGATATTATCTCCTGCGTTTATTAATGTGTAATAAGACTTAATACCTACATGTTTTAAAATGGCCTGCATATAATTTGTAAGGGCTTTACAATCTCCATATCTATTTGAGCAAACATAGTTGGCAGGATAAGTTTGTAATCCGCCTAAATTGATGCTTACATTTATGTATCGGGTATAGTCTTGCAAATACTGATAGAGAATTTTGGCTTTTTCTTGATCTGTATTAGCGTTTGAAGTTAGACTATTGATCTTTTGTTGTTCAGATAAGGGTAGCTCGTCTTTATTTTTATTTAAACGAAAAATCCAATTACCGAACGATTCCCAGCTTTCTTTACTACCTTCTACTCCAAATTTGAAAAATAAAGGTGTTGTATATATAAAAGGGGCAGTTGATGTATTAAGCGAAGCGTTTATTTCTTCTAAAGAGGGGGTATAACGATAATTCCATTGATATCTGACTATATCGGATAATGTATCTATCTGTGGTTCATTTACATTTTTTTGCTTGAACTTGATTGGCTGATTAAGAGGAGCTTCAACTATTAATTTGCCATTCCTTACGGCTTGTTTTGCTTTTATATAATTAAGCACAGAGATATTAATAAATTTAGAATAAATAATTTTGAAAGAATAGACTATCCTATATGGATAAATATTATGCTTCAACTCAAATGATTTTACGAAATCATCTTCGTATAGGGATATATCTGAAATAGAACTTCTATCCTTAATTTCTTTTCCTTTTAGTTTTCTTATTATATTCCCCTGTAAATCTTCAATCCAAGCCTCTCCAATAGACACTTTATCTCCCTTAGAATAAGGGATAAGTATTTCAGTGTCGTGATCCCCCATACGTTCATTGATTTGCAATGTAACAGAGTCTGTTCTAACTAGCTTGTCTCCTTTTATTTGGTTTAATGAAACATATTCAATAATCTCGCTTCTTGAATTTTGACAAAAGCTTGAAATTGATATTGTAAAAAACAGGATAATAAAAATATACTTCATTAACTCATGGATTAAAGTTTATTTAACAAATATATAAATTAAAGTGAAAAACAACATAGATAATCCTATTTTTTTAATTAAGCTTTATTACCGAAAAATTATATTGAAAACGGCCTCTAATAATAATAGTTTTTATAACTTTGTTCCCCTAAAAAGTTGGATAATTAACATATCATGTCTTCGGAAAAAAGAATTAAAACAGCGTTAGTATCCGTTTATCATAAAGATGGACTGGATGAAATCTTAAAAAAACTAGATAGTTTAGGTGTTCGTTTCGTTTCTACAGGAGGAACGAAGAGTTTTATTGAATCGTTAGGTCTACCATGTGAAGCGGTAGAAGATGTAACCGGTTATCCATCTATATTAGGAGGTCGGGTTAAAACGTTGCATCCTAAAATATTCGGTGGAATCTTGTGTCGTAGAGAATTAACCGAAGATATGAAGCAAATAAAAGCTTATGATATTCATGAAATAGATCTTGTTATTGTTGATTTGTATCCATTTGAGGAAACAGTTGCTTCAGGTGCATCGGAACAAGATATTATTGAGAAAATAGATATAGGTGGTATTTCATTGATACGCGCTGCTGCGAAAAATTTTAAAGATGTTGTAATTGTAGCTTCTAAACAACAATATCAACCATTAATGAATTTGCTGGAAGATAAAGGAGGCAAATCCGATATAAACGATCGTAAATTCTTTGCTAAAGAAGCGTTCTCTGTTTCTTCTTCATATGATACAGCTATATTTAATTATATGGATAATAATGAAGGCACAGCATTTCGATATACTGAAGACAATGCCATGCATCTTCGCTATGGGGAAAACCCTCACCAAAAAGGTACATTCTATGGCGACTTTAGCTCTATGTTTGATCAATTGCATGGTCGTGAAATATCATATAACAATTTATTAGACATAGAAGCGGCTGTGAGCTTGATTAGTGATTTTGAAGAAACTACCGTAGCGATACTTAAACATAATAATGCCTGTGGTATAGCGTCTCGTCCGACAGTGGTTGAAGCGTGGAAAGATGCTTTGGCCGGAGATCCGGTATCTGCCTTCGGGGGAATTATTGTAAGCAATAAAAAAATAGATAAAGTTGCTGCAGAAGAGATAAATACAATCTTTTTTGAAATTGTAATAGCACCGGAATACGATAAAGAAGCTCTTGAAATATTGGAACAAAAGAAAAATCGTATTATCTTAGTGCAGAAACAATCATTGACTGGAATCAAGCAATTCCGTTCTTTACTGAATGGTGTTTTGGTTCAGGATAAAGATTTAAGTACGCAAACTGCAACTGATTTAAAACTAGTAACCAACAGACCTTTAGAGGGAAGTGAACTTGAAGATTTATTGTTTGCTAATAAACTAGTGAAACATACAAAGTCAAATGCTATTATACTGGTAAAGAATAAGCAGTTATGTGCAGGAGGAACAGGCCAGACATCTCGTGTAGATGCTCTTAAACAGGCTATAGAAAAGGCAAATTCATTTGGATTCAACCTAGATGGATCAGTAATGGCCTCCGATGCCTTTTTTCCGTTCCCCGACTGTGTGGAAATAGCCGGAAATGTAGGTGTTACAGCTGTTGTTCAGCCTGGTGGATCGGTTAAGGATAATTTATCAATCGAATATTGTAATGAACATAATATTTCGATGGTAATGACTGGTATTCGCCATTTTAAACATTAATCTTATTTTATAAAAAAACTCTAATATGGGATTATTCTCTTTTACGCAAGAAATAGCGATGGACCTTGGTACAGCCAATACCATCATTATATATAACAATAAAATTGTTGTAGATCAACCTTCTGTGGTAGCTTTAGAGCGAAAATCTGGAAAGGTAATAGCAGTAGGTGAGAAAGCTCGTCAGATGCATGGTAAGACGCATGAAGATATACGCACTATCAGGCCTCTAAAAGACGGTGTTATTGCAGATTTTACAGCTGCGGAGCAAATGATTCGCGGTCTGATAAAAATGTTTAATAATAAAAGTCGTCTTTTCTCACCATCTTTACGTATTGTTATTTGTATACCATCTGGTAGTACCGAAGTTGAAACTCGTGCAATCCGCGACTCTGCAGAACATGCCGGAGGACGTGATGTATATATGATATATGAGCCTATGGCTGCTGCTTTAGGTATTGGTATTGATGTAGAAGCTCCCGAAGGAAACATGATCGTTGATATAGGTGGTGGTACAACAGAAATAGCCGTAATATCATTAGGAGGTATTGTTTCGAATAAATCTATTAAAATAGCGGGAGATGATCTTACTGAGGATATTCAGGAATATATGGGGCGTCAGCATAATATCAAAGTAGGGGAGCGTACTGCTGAAAATATAAAGATCGCAGTTGGGGCAGCACTGACCGAGTTACCAGATGAAGATGTTCCTGAAGATTTTATTGTACATGGACCAAATAGAATGACTTCTTTACCTATGGATATCCCTGTATCTTATCAGGAAATGGCGCATTGCTTGGATAAATCATTATCAAAAATGGATTCGGCGATATTAAGTGCTTTGGAGCAAACTCCACCTGAGCTATACGCTGATATTGTGCGTAATGGTATCTATATTACGGGTGGTGGAGCCTTGTTAAGAGGTTTGAGTAAACGTTTTTCTGATAGAATCGGTATCCGTTTTATTGTTGCTGAAGATCCGCTACATGCAGTAGCAAAAGGCACAGGTATAGCATTGAAGAACATTGAGAAATTTAATTTCTTGATGAGATAATATTATATTAATGTATTTTTAAATAAATTACCGAACGGGGATAGAAATAAATGGATCATGCGTAACCTGATAAATTTTTTATTGAAAAATAGTTCATGGTTTGTTTTCATTTTCCTGGAAATAATCTGTTTCTATTTAGTCTTCAGTGGTAATTCTTATCAAAAAAGTGTATTCTTAAACTCTTCTACTGAAATAACTGGAAGAGTTTATGCCATTTCAGGAAGTATATCTTCTTACTTTGGGCTTAGGCAAGAGAATCAGGATCTCTTATTACGAAATGCAGAAATGCAGGTTGAAATAAATAATCTGAAAGATTACTTATTTAAATTAGGTTCTGATTCGTTGAAAACGGAAGCCTTTATTAAAGATTCTTTAGGAAATAGGACAGAACCTCATTATATAATAGCGAGGGTTGAGAAGAATAGTATTTCTATGGTTGATAATTATTTGATTATCAATAAAGGAGAGAAGGATGGCGTAAAGTCAGATATGGGAGTAGTTTCTCAACAAGGTATTGTCGGAGTAGTAAGAGATGCGAGCGCTAATTTTGCTATTATACAGACGGTACTCAATCCTCATAGTCGGTTCAGTTGTAAGTCGTTAAATTCAAATGCGGCAGGGATCCTTATTTGGGAAGGAGGAGATCCTAGGTATGCAAAATTGACCGAATACCCTAAATATGAGAAGGTTGAAAAAGGTGATACTATTGTAACTAGTGGTTTTTCCGATTTCTTCCCCGAAGGGATTATGGTTGGTATAGTTGAAGATTTTCAAAGTGAGACAGATGATAATTTCAATAGTTTGAAAATAAAATTATCTACAGACTTTGGAGCATTAAAGAATGTACATTTAATAAATAGTACAAACGAAGAAATAAAGGAATTGGAGGATAAGGTTAAGAA
>NZ_JAEPKU010000101.1 GCF_016652235.1 Dysgonomonas sp. Marseille-P4677 | reverse complement strand
GTATTATTGAGTTTAATATATTTGATTGTTCTTTCGCTTAAAATTCATAAAAATAAGTTAGTCAATCGTAAAATACAGGGAGTTGCTTATATAATAATGCTTCCAATAGTAATTATTATATTAATAGGTATATCTGTCGGCATAACGATTTTTCTAGGAACATTCTTTAATCTGATATTTTATCTTTTCAAAGTCATTGAACTTATTACTATAGTCGTACTATATTTTTATCTCTTCAGCATATACAAAGAAAAATTAGAGGCTCAAGGTGAAGAACGGCTTAAAAGTTTTGAAACACTATACAATATACCTAAAGTTATACCCCGAAAAAATGAAAAGTTGGAGGCTAATAAAGTGGATTACTATGAGCAAGAACTTTATTCGAAACCAACAACACGAAAATATCAGAAATCATTACTAAATACTCGGAAGATAAAAGAAAACGAACAAATAGTATCTAACTTCTTTAAAGATAATAAAGAACATTATCTTGATGTTGATTTCAATATGCAAAAGCTATCGTTGATGACAGGGATTCCCAGTTATTATCTTTCACAAACTTTTAATATCGCTCTAAATACTAATTTCAATGCTTATTTAAATAAAAAACGGATTGAGTTTGCTTGTAAATTACTAGAAAATAAAGAAAAACAAATCTCAGTTACAGAACTTTGCTTTTTGTGTGGATATAAATCAAGGACATCTTTCTATGACCAATTTGAAAAAGTTACAGGTCATACTTTAGTCGAATATAAAAAGATTAGTAAGTAATTAAATGTCGTTGCTATATTTATTGTATGTAATTATTCGATAATCAAGCATAAGAAGAGGTGGTGTTTACGTGAAAGCCATATATATTAATTCATCAAAATATTAAGAAGTTTTTGATTTTCTGTAATCGGTTGGTGACATTCCATATTGTTTGGCAAATTCCCGGTAGAAATATGATTTATTGGCAAAGCCTGAACGAAACATCGTTTCGGCTACGGTTAATTTGGTCGATACAAGGAGTTTTGCGGAATGTTCCAACCTTATCCTTCTTACATATTCACTAGGTGTATTACCTGTTAGATCTTTCAATTTTCGGTATAGAGTAGCTTTGCTGATTCCTATAAAATCGGATATTGAATTCGGATTTAGAGATTCGTCCTCAATATTTTTTTCTATATATGAAATAATCTCTTGTAGAAACCTTTCGTCTTCGAGGTGGAGTTCGATACCATCTCTAATGATCATTGAAGAACGATTGGAGTTGAAATATTCTTTCATAATCATTTTTCTTCCGAGCAAATTCTCGATAGCCGTCAAGACATGTTGGGGATGAAATGGCTTGGTAATATATAAGTCTGCACCATGTTCATATGCATTAATATGGTCTTCTACCGATGTTTTGGCCGAAATACTGATTATAGGTATATGTTTGGTGCGCTGATCATCCCTTATGTTTTTTATTAGACTGATACCATCCAGTTTTGGCATTAACACATCACTAATAATAATATCTGGTATATTCAGGTCTATACAATGAAGTGCTTCCTCTCCATCTTTGGCAACTTCAACTTTATAGTATGGTTTTAGGATGTCGCGGAGTAATTCCCTGATATTCCGTTCGTCTTCTACGATAAGTATGAGCGTTTCTTTTTCTTTATTATTTTCAATAAAGTTGTCTACTAAAGGTGTAGTTTCAGACTCTTCGACAAAAAAAGGATTTGCCTTTCCCTTGTCTTTCATTGATGGGATTTCGACAGAGAATGATACATGTTCGCCTAAAATACTTGAAATCTGAATATCACCACCTAATAGTTCTACCAGGCTTTTGGTCAGGCTTAAACCGATCCCTGTACTAGTTGAATTCTGGAGTTGTGAATCATCAAATATCTTAAATTTACTGAACACCTGAGACATTTGCTTCGCGGTTAAACCTTTGCCTGTATTTTTAATGAGGAAATACAGCGTATCGTTTTCTTGCCGTATCCGGATAAAAATAGAGCCACCTGCAGGTGTGTATTTAAATGCATTGGAGATAAGATTGAATAAGATTTTCTCCAGCGAATTACGGTCGGTTATTATAGTTGAAATGTTTTCTAGTTCAATTTTAAAATTGATCCGATTCTCATGTGTAATTTCAGTATAATTATCCGATATATAGTCTATCATCATTTTCACATCTACAACTTCGGGGGTTAGTGGAGTATGACCCGATTCGAGCTTCCGAAATTCCATCAACTCATTTATTAGCTTTTGCATCCTGTCGGCATTATTTTTGATGATCTGTATATAGTGTTTGGTCGCATTATCTAATCCTGATTTTTCTAACAGGTATTGCGCCGGTCCATATATAAGAGTTAACGGGGTAAAGAATTCGTGTGCCACATTGGTGAAAAAGTTAAGCCTGGACTCGTGTATTTTTTGTTGATGTTGTTTTTCAATGTGTTCCAACAATATCTGTCTGTTCAGACGTATTCTGTTTCGTATAACAGATTGAGTAATATAAATAATAACAACAGTAATAATAAAGTAAATAATAAAAGCCCATTGGCTTAACCACCACGGGAAGGCTACGTCTATACCAACAGTGTAGACATTATTACCCCATACCCTGTCTCCGTTAGTACATTTCACCTCCAAACTGTATTTTCCGGGAGGTAGTTGTGTGAAAACGATATTGGGATTGTTTCCGTTGTGTATCCATTTGTCGGAAAGATTGAGTAAGCGGTATACATACTCGCAGTTTTCATTGTTGATAAAATCGTGAGCGATAAATGTAAATGTAACCTGAGATTCGCTGTTTGCTAATTTTAATTTATTATTCTTGATTCGTTCATTTATATTTTGCTGAATATTATATATCTTCAGTGAACTCAGGGTTAAGGACGGTTCAAAATCTCGCAGGTGGATATCATCAGGATTGAAGTAACTGAGTCCGCTGGCTCCTCCAAAATAAAGAGTGTTATTGCTATCTTTAAAATAAGCTCCATCTGCAAATTCATTGTTTTGTAATCCATCCTTTACTGTGTAATTCTCAATGATATTTCGTTCTGGGTCAAGGTGAGTAATACCCCCATTAGTACTTATCCATATACTGTTTCCGTTTCCTTCTAAAATTCCGTGTATAGTATTGTTTGCTATGCCTTCATTGTCTGTATATTCCAGTACATTAGACAATCGATTGGCCAATGATATTTTATTTAATCCATAACTCGTTCCTATCCAGAGACTTTTTTTCTGGTCGATAAGTAATGATAGGATATCATTATTGGATACGACGATGTCTTTAGAAATTTCTTCAATACGTTCGAATATTTTGGTTTGGATATTAAACCTATTAACCCCACCGCCACGGGTACCGACCCACAAATAATCACTATCAGGATCGGGTATCAGCGAATATATTATATTATTGTTCAACGATATTGGATTAGATGAAGACATATACTGTTCTATATGGTCAACTTTATAGATATGGTTATCTTTCTTCAGATCGATCTTTATAAGCCCATATCCGGATGTGCCAAGCCATAAGACCGAGTCATTGTTTGTAAAACAGATGCTGTATACAGCCCTGAAGGTAGGGCTATTAGGCGGAAGAGATAGTTTACTGACATAATTATTATCCGCATATAAAATATTTATGCCTTGTCCATCGGTGCCAATGAATATATCTTTTTGCTCGTTTTTTTCTATAGCATATACAGAATTGGATGATAGGCCATTACTTTCGTTCAAAAAGTTTGTTAATGTTCCGGTTTCTTTACTCATTAGCTTTATTCCGTCGCCTTTAGTGCCGATAAGGATATTCCTATTCGTACGATCTTCGCAAAAGCTTCTTACAGGATAATCGGTCTTAATGGTTTTAAATGGAGAGGTATGTTTGTATACCTCTATTATGCCCTGTCCATCGGTACCAATCCATAATATATTCTGGCTACTTATGTAAGCGGAAAAAATTGAAATTTTATCAGGTATATCTGTAATCTTTACAAATACCTGTTCTTTTAAGTCATATTCGTAATATCCACCTTCGTAGAATCCAATGTATAGATGCCCGTTGTGAAATAAAATCTGAGAAATATTCTTTTGTTGATTTATATCTATTGTAGAAGGATATGAATTATTTTTATCTAATAACTTAAGGTATTTTCCATAATTTAAAATCAATTTGCCACCAGAGTAGAATATATCTGAAACTGGAATGTTTTGCTCAGTTATAGTCAGGTTCTTAAGTGTTATTGTATTATTCTCGATGGATAGTTTCACCCTGTAAAGGACGCCTTCTGTATTTAGTATATACAGATTACTTTCATCATCCATGGCTATTTTTTTTACATCACCTTTTACCCCATTTATAACAAACGATTTAAAATTCAGATTGCGATCTGAATAGAAAAAGCCTTCTTCACGTACATAACAAATGATATTTTCATTTGAGTTTTCTGCCAGCAAGAATGACTTTTCTTGTTTAGGAATAATATAGCCCGTTCCATAAAAATACCGGGTGAATTGTCCTGTATCTCGATTCCATACGTTGATTCCAAAATCGGTAGCAATCCATATCCGACCTTGATTATCTTCTACAATCTGGCGTATAACATTATTGCTTATAGAGTTTTTGTTTTTTTTATTATAACGGAATGATTTGAAATCACGCCCATTATATATATTGAGCCCGTCCCAAGTACCTATCCATAATTCATGTTTTGAATCTTCAAAAATACAATTAATAGAATTATTGGACAGACCATCGGTATTAGACAATCGATTCACCATCATTTGTGCATGTGAGTTCGTTGTCAGAATTAGAAAAAAGAAAAGTATATATTGTGTGTATTGAGAATTCATGGTACAAAGATATAACTGGGAGTTTATTCTTTTTCCTCAAAAATATGTTGTACAGCAGGTGTATACTATTTTGAGAATATAGTATACCTTATTGCTACTCTAGGCGTATAGTTTTGTTGCAGCGTATAACAGTTTCACTTGATATAAACGATAAAACAATTTTTACTATGGATATCGCAAAGAGATTTCAACAAAACCCTTTATTACGACCATCAGATCTAAAACCGGGAATCGACGGAATGGAAATAACTTGTCTTCTTAATCCAGGGGTCTTCAGATATAATGGAAAAATATGGCTTTTGCTTCGTGTCGCAGAACGCCCTACACAGAAAGAAGGCAAAATAAGTTTCCCTGTATATAATAAAGAGGGCAAAATAGAGGTGCTCTCCTTCAATGAAAATGACCCTAAACTGGATGCTTCAGACCCGCGCGTCATTGGATATGAAGGACAGAATTATCTGACAACAATGTCATATCTTCGTCTGGTTTCGAGTGAAGATGGCATTCATTTCAAAGAGGAAGTTGATTATCCACCTATCTTTGGAGAGGGGGAACTTGAGTCGTTTGGCATCGAGGATTGTCGGGTAGCCACAACTGACGATGGCTTTCTTCTGACCTTTACTGAAGTTTCCTCTGTAGCTGTGGGGGTAGGGCTTATACATACCTATGATTGGAAGAACTATACACGTCATGGAATGATTTTCCCTCCTCACAATAAAGATTGCGCAATATTCGAAGAAAAAATAAATGGTAAATATTTTTCCTTGCATCGTCCGAGTAGTCCTGAACTGGGAGGAAATTACATTTGGATAGCTCAATCTCCCGACTCGTTACATTGGGGGGGGCATAAGTGTATAGCCACCACTCGCAGCGGTATGTGGGATTGTGCACGTGTAGGTGCCGGAGCTGCCCCGATAAAAACCGACGAAGGCTGGCTCGAAATATATCATGGTGCTGATTACAATCATCGTTATTGTCTAGGAGCTCTACTGCTTGATCTTAATAATCCGGCGAAGGTTCTGGCCCGTAGTGAAGAGCCGATAATGGAACCGATAGCTGACTATGAAAAAACTGGATTCTTTGGAAATGTAGTATTTACAAATGGTCATTTGGTTGATGGAGATTCTGTGAAAATGTATTATGGAGCCAGCGATGAAGTGATATGTGGTGCCGAGTTCTCTATAAAGGAAATACTAAACACACTGAAATAAGTAGTAGATAATGAATAAACTGAAGAAAGAATATTTATTTTTTAAGGAGCAAGACTCAAATATGAGAACCTTACTCAAAACGAACATGATCTATGCTCTGGTGCTTCCGGTTGTCGAGATTTTTGTCGGAGCTTATATCATGCGTAACACAAGCGATCCTATTTCAGTAGCATTCTATCAGTTGTTTATGTATATAGGCATTGTTGCTACATCGTTGGTCAATGGATTTCTGCTCCGGAGAATAAATGTAAAATATTTGTATGCAGGAGGAATCTTAGTCAGTGGCTTATCTATGTTTGCAATGATGTCTATTAAATCACTTGGCTTTATTGAATTAGGAGCTGCCGGCTTTGTAATGGGTGCTGCAGCAGGGTTCTTCTGGACTAATAGGTATCTTCTCACATTGCATAACACGACAGATAATAATCGCAACTACTTTTTTGGTCTTGAATCATTTTTCTTTTCAATAGCCTCCATAACAATACCTCTTGCTATTGGTGCATTCATCAGTCAGATAGATGGGAAAGAAGTATTTGGTTATCTTATAAATATCAATCTGGCATATCAGATAGTCACTTGTGCCGTTTTTATTCTTACGCTAATAGCTTGTGTAGTATTATGGCAAGGACAGTTTAAGAACCCGGTGGAGAAGGATTTCCTATATTTCAGGTTCTGTACTCTTTGGCGGAAGATGTTATTACTTTCTTCTCTGAAAGGAATGGTACAAGGTTTTTTGGTAACAGCACCGGCTATTTTAGTATTGAAACTTGTAGGAGATGAAGGTGCGCTAGGGCTTATACAAGGTATCAGCGGAGCTTTGACAGCTATACTGGTATATGTATTGGGACGAATAGCCAAACCTAAAGACAGGACTAAGATATTTGTTGCCGGCCTGATTGTTTTCTTTGTAGGAACCTTATTTAACGGCATTTTGTTTTCGGCTATAGGAGTTATTATTTTTGTCCTTTGTAAGGTTATCTTCCAACCCTTGTTCGATTTGGCGTATTTTCCTATCATGATGCAAACAATAGATACAGTCTCGAAAATAGAAAAGCGAAACGAGTACACTTATATCCTCAGTCATGAATTCGGCTTGTTCTTAGGGCGTGCTTCCGGACTTATACTTTTCATTGTTTTGGCCTATTTTGTATCGGAAGATTTTGCTTTGAAATATGCGCTGATTATGGTAGGAACATTACAACTCTGTGCTTATCCTTTAGCTAAAAATATCATAAACCAATCAACTAATACTGTAAATGAAAATTAATAAAATGAAAAGCTTACTGGTTTGTTCAGTTATTTTATTAGCCATATCATGTACTAAAGGTACAACTGACTTAGGATCTAATATAGAACAGGTTGCTATTGCTAGAGTAGATTCTATGCCTAATGTGCCGAGTACAATCAAGATATTGGACTGGGAAGCAAAGGCTAGGGCGTTTGATAGTTTCGTATTCGACTGGAATAACAAAAGTGAAGTAGGGCCTATGATATGGCTCGATGATACAAGACGGAATATAGACCAGACCACCTTTGGTTTATATACGGCAGTAAAAGATATCCGTCAAGGTAAGAATGTAAATAATGGGGAATTTCACGAGAGTCTGAATTCCTTAGCAGCACTTCTTGGAGCCGGACTTGTCGGCATAGATAAAACCAATCAAGACGGTTATAACTACGTGAAAATGGTTCAGAATTATTTCAATACCGAAAATGGCTGGAATATAGTAATGAACAATACTCATCCCAGTGTGGCTTTGCTAGGAGGTGGATATGGCAGAGACTGGTGGTATGATGTATTTCCTAATGCACTTTATTATGCAGTTTGTGATGTGTTTCCCGGAGTGGAAGGGGCTGATGAGATTCTGTACACTGTTGCTGAACAATTCGTAAAGGCCGATTCTGTATTAAACGGGAATTATGATTATTCTTACTTCGACTATGCCCAAATGAAAGGTATGGTTAACCAGATTCCACTTCAGCAAGATGCTGCCGGCGGGCATGCTTATGTACTTCTGTGTGCATACCATAAATTTGGTGATCCTCGTTATCTGAAACATGCAAAAAGCGCATTGGAGGCTCTTTTATCTCAGAAGGAAAGCCGTTTTTATGAAATATTGTTGCCACTAGGTGTATATACGGCTGCATATCTGAATGCAACACAGGCTACAAACTACGATGTACAGAAGCTTCTGGACTGGACCTTCGATGGATGTAAGGATCCTAAGGCACGCCATGGGTGGGGTATTATTGTCGGTAAATGGGGTGACTATGAAGTAAACGGACTTCAGGGAAGTATTCTAGATGGAGGTGGTTACGGATTTTTGATGAATAGTATTAAACCAGCATGGCCATTTGTGCCAATGGTGAAATACCAGCCTCAATATGCACGTGCCATTGGTAAGTGGATGTTGAACAACGTAAATGCATGTCGTCTTTATTTTCCCATGGAAATAGATGACGCTCATCAGTGGGCTCCTGAAATGAAGGCAATAACAAACGATAATATTTCGTACGAAGGATTACGTCGTACCGATGATTATGGCAAAAAGTCATTGAAGGGCGTTACACCTGTCGCATTAGGTGATGGTCCGAAATGGATAAAAGGTAATCCTACCGAAAGTATGTTTAGCGTTTATAGCTCTTCTCCGATGGGAATATTCGGCGCCATTGTAAAAGAAACGAATGTAGAGGGTATTCTTCAGCTGAATTGTAATGCAACGGATTTTTATACCGAAAGATCGTATCCTGTTTATCTTTATTATAATCCGTATAATGAGGTAAAGTCAGTAGACTTCGATGCTGATGGGAATGTAGATCTGTTTGATATTGTAAGTAAAGAATATGTAGCGAAGGATATACACGGAAAATCGATGTTTAATATACCAGCCGATGCTGCCCGTGTAATAGTAGTGCTTCCGGCAGGGACAACTCTTACTTTGAAAGATGGTAAGATAGTAACAAACCATGAACAGATAATAGCTTATAAATAACCATAAAGATCAATTAATAACTATGTTTAAACGATTATTTCTATTTAGCGTTTTGCTTACTGCTTGTATTTCATTGCTGGCACAACATGCAAAAAAGATCTCCGGAGTGGTCACAGACGCTTCTACAGGAGAAACTCTCGTCGGAGTATCGATATTTGAACCCGGTACTACAAATGGAACGGTTTCCGATATTGAAGGGAACTATACGATCACAGTAACTAAAGAAATTCTTACATTTTCATATGTAGGGTATATAACGCAGGATATTCCGGTGCAAGGGATGGAAACCCTGAATGTAAAACTGGTAAGTAATAATGAATTAGAAGAGGTTGTTGTTGTGGGTTATGCTGCACAGAAAAAATCATCGATAACAGGAGCGATAGCTCCCGTTAATATGGATGATGTGAATAAACGACATACGTTAAGTGTATCGCAGGCTCTTCAAGGACAGATATCGGGTGTGCAGATAACTCAGAGCACAGGTGCACCCGGCGATGAGATCAATGTATTGGTTCGCGGGGAAGGAACGATAGGGAACAATAGTCCGTTGTATATCATTGATGGTATCCCTTCCAGAAGTATTACTTTCCTCAATCCTTCTGATATTAGTTCTGTTACAGTATTGAAAGATGCTTCAGCAGCGGCAGTTTATGGTTCTAGGGCTTCAGGAGGTGTGATAGTAATAACTACTAAAGCCGGAGAACTTGGGAAGAATAATGTAGAAGTTAATTATACATATGGGCTAAGCAAAGCTGTAAATACACCAAAGATGCTAAACACACAACAATATCTCGATGTATTGGAAAGATCCTGGAATAATGCAGGTTATTCAGGTACAAATCCATATATAAACGAGAGAAATCGACCGGATATTGCCAATACCGACTGGATAAAAGAGTTATTTACAACAGGACAGATGCATAATATTCAGGCTACAGCCAGTGGAGGTAATCAAAGCACGAAGTATTTATTATCGGCAGGTTACATCAGTCAGGATGGTATCGTTGTATATGATAATGACAAATATCGCCGTTATAATTTACGTGTAAACCTCAATTCGCAACTAACCGAAAGATTTAATGTAGGAGCAAATGTACAATTGACTTATGCTATTCAGGATAAACTGAATTCAAAAGGTGATGCTCCCGGAATTATTCGTCATGCGATGCTGCGTCCACCAGTAATCAGTGTATATAAAGACCCTAATGATCCTACATATAACCCCAACGACCCTTTTACCGATCTTCCTTTCTATAAAAATAATAACAGAGATGGCGGATGGGAAAGCGATAAATATGAATGGACGTCTAATCCTATTGCATTGGCTAAATATACAGATAACAAACGTACCCAATATACTACATTTGGTAATGTCTATGGAGAGTATGCATTTTTTAGTGATAAATCTTTGAAATTCAAAACAAATGTTGGTGTTGACCTTAATCTTTATCATAACAAAGCATTCAATATAAACTTTGGTGATGATGATGGCGGAGGTTCAGATGTAGATAAAGGAATGGGACGTCAAAATAGACCCACAAACCTGAATGAGGAAAGAGGAGAAAACAGAACTATTACGTGGAATAATACATTGAATTATATTAAGACTTTAGATAAGCATAGTATTAATGCTGTTGCCGGAACAGAATATATTTCAAATTACGATTCCTCGATAGGCGCATCCAGACAAAGATATGATTACACATATTCTACTTTCAGGTATTTAGACTTTGGAGGAACTGAGTCTGATATATGGAATAGCGGTACAGGATCGGAATGGGCATTGATGTCAATGTTTGCGTCGGCGACTTATGTCTATGATAACCGCTATATGCTGACAGCCAATTTTCGTGCTGATGCTTCGTCTCGGTTTGCTAAGAAAAACAGATGGGGATATTTTCCTTCATTGTCTGTAGGATGGAAAATTTCGGAAGAGAAATTTATGAAAAATTTGTCATGGGTTTCTGACTTGAAGCTAAGAGGAAGTTGGGGGCAACTCGGAAATCAGGAGATTGATAATTATGCATTCCTTACACTACTGAAAAAAGATGGAGATAAATATGTTGTATCTCGTTACGGAAACCCTGATCTGAAATGGGAAACATCTGAGCAGGCAAATATAGGTCTGGATCTAGGTATACTTCGTAATAAACTGTATTTATCAGTCGATTACTTTAAGAAGACAACCACCGATATCCTATTGCCTATATCTTTACCTTCTTTTGTAGGAGATGTAAGCCCCACAATTGTAAATGCCGGAACAGTAGTAAATAAAGGTTTTGAATCGGCTCTTACTTATAGAGATGAAATAGGTGATTTGAAATATAGTGTAAATGCAAATATGGCTACATTGAGCAATAAAGTTACGAAGCTTCATCCTAATCTTCCTATCATCGAAGGACAGGTGACACGCACAGTGGTAGGGCAGTCATTGAATTCATATTATGGATTTGAGATGGAGGGTATTTACCAGAATGACAATGAGATAAAAAATCATCTGCATAATACTACAAACCCTTCTGTACAACCGGGTGATATTCGCTTCAGAGATCTTGATAATAATGGTGTTATAGACGATAATGACCGTACTTTTCTTGGTAGTCCCATACCCAATCTTACATATGGTTTCACACTCAACGGAGAATATAAAGGCTTTAACTTATCAATGTTTTTTCATGGTGTCAGTGGTGTTAAAAGATTTAATGACCTAAAAAAAATATTAGATTATGATACTCGTCCGTTTAATTACACAACTGCGGTACTGGATAGCTGGAATGGAGAAGGAACAAGCAATAAGATACCTCGTCCGAGTTTTACCGACAATGGAGGTAGCAAGAATTCGAGTATTTTCGTAGAAGATGCTTCTTTCTTCAGACTCAAGAATATCGAATTGGGTTATTCTTTTGCAAAACAATTAAAAAAGGCTAAATCAAAAATATCCGATATTCGGGTATATGTGACTGGTGAAAATATCTTTACCGTAACACCATATTCAGGATTAGATCCTGAAACTACAGATTTGATGGATTATGGAACATACCCACAGGCAAGGTCTTTTTTATTTGGTGTCAATCTTAAATTCTAAAAAAAATAATAAATCGATGAAAACAATATATAAAGTTTTAGCAGGAACCACTATGATCTTCTCTCTAAGTGGTTGTATGGACGAGATGGATAAAGATCCTATCGGACTTCTTACTCCGGATATTGTAAATACAAGCCCTACGCTGAATAGTGTTCAATACTCCGTAAATTCTTCTTACCAAATGTTGTCCAGTACACTCAATCTCATCGGAGAATGGGGATGGGATGATGGGGTCGTTACCCGTAACGATTTTGTTCTATACGACATAGGTTCTGACGATGTATTGAAGAAATGGGCATCTGATGGAGATCAGCCATGGATGGACGAAGTGCATAATTATACATTCATAGCATCCAATGCTGCATTCAATGGAATATGGAGTTATCTGTATGAAGGCGTTGCCCGTTCAAATCTAGCCTTGAGTTATCTGAATGACGATAATATTATCCAATCTATAGGGATGGATAATGCAATACGTAAAAGATTATTAGGAGAGGCTTATTTCCTGCGTGCATTCTATTACTTCGACTTGGTTACTAATTTTGGGGATGTGCCTTTATTAACGGCTCCTATAGAAAACTTTGAAGAAGCATATAAGGTTGCCGAGAGAATAGATAAAGAAAAAATATGGACGCAGATTACTGAAGATCTAAGTAACGCTGAGGAAAATATTCCGGATTCAAGATTTTCGTCCAATTCTGATCCGTGGAGAGTGTCGATGGGTGCCGTATTGGCTATGCAGGCGAAGGTAGCTTTGTATAAAAAAGACTATGCCAAAGTGAAGGAGCTGGTAGGTATTATCGAGTCGAAGGGATATTACGAGCTAAATGATAATTACTTTCATTCTTTTAGCATCAATTACGAGTTTGTGGATAAGGAAGTAATATTTGCCTATGATCATAAGTCGAAAGTGACTCCGAGAAATGGAAATGGTTTGTGTGCCTTATTGGGATGGGGATTTGTAGCTCCATCGGAAAACCTGATAAATGAATTTGAGACTAACGACCCTCGTAAAGATTTTACCTTCAATGCCGGCAAGAAGGTTGTATATAAGATATTAGGCGATACTACACTGGTAAATCAGGGTAATGAAGATGCAGCAAGTAATAAAATATATATTCGTTACGCTGATGTACTTTTATGGAAAGCAGAAGCTTTAATCGAAACAGGAGATATCACTGGAGGAATAAAGATAATAAATGATATCAGGAAACGCGCCCGCAATACGGTGCGGTTCGATGGAGAAACAGTTGCTCCTGCCGGAACTCTGCCAGATAGATCGACTATGGCTACTAAAGAGCAGGCGTTCGAATGGCTTATGCACGAAAGAAGGGTTGAGCTCAGCTTCGAGTCACATCGTCTGAGAGACCTCAGACGGTGGGGTGTAGCAGAGAAAGTATTGAATGCTAATGGACAGGGCTTTAAAGAGCGTAACTATTTATTTCCTATTCCGCAAAAAGATATAGATAAGTCGGGAGGTAGGCTGACACAAAATACAGGCTATTAATCAATAAAGGGAGGGGTATTCAATACCCCTTCCTTTTTTAAGTTATTCGCTATGTATAGAATTAGTTTGATCTTAGTATGCCTTATGTACCTATCTGGATCGGCGAAAAATGTCATTTCACTAAAAGTGGTAGGCGATTCCAATAAAGGATATAATGTAAATTTATACTATGGAGATACCATAATCTCTACTCAGGATGAGTTTGGGGAAATGAGCCTGTATTCCCCCAATATATATATTATATAAATAGATGAGTCGTGAACTCAACCATTTATTCGCATTGATAATACATTATAGTTTGTGTGAAAACATTCAATATTCTGTAGATGAACTTTTAACATAATCAGTGCTTAAACGGAAATATCGTCAACTCTTTTAAACTGTAATCCAATTCTCTATGCAAGAGAACGTGATTTAATAGTGCTTTCTTTTCTTATTTTAATCCAGGTGGCCTTTTTCCATAGCCATTCTAATGGGCCCTGACGATGTGAACGAAGCCACCAACGACAAAAGAAGAACTGAATAAGAAACATTCCGATGCCCATTAAGAAGCAGGCTGTAATACCGGTATATTTATAGAGACCCAGCCCCCAATTATAAAAAAGGAATCCTCCGATTAAAGATTGTGACAGGTAGTTTGTCAAACTCATACGCCCATAAGGCGCCAATTGATGAAGAATATCTCTAAGCTTTGTCAGATAATAAACAAGTATTACGCCTGCAAATAATATTCCGGTAAATGCAATATTTGAGAGCGACTTAAGGAGTAGGGTAGAGGGTACAAGTAGTGCTTCCCTATTTATAAAGTCGGGAAGAACAGGAATCAAACCATAGATAGGAAAGAAGGCTATAACGGCTATGATGAATACTTTAATCCAAAGTTTTATATTCTTCTCCGAATAAGGAAAAACGTTACTACGCCCTATTAGCATACCTACCATAAATAGTCCTGCGGTCTGAGTAACTCTTCCATGCAATAGCATCCAGCCCATATTGGCAATATTACCCGTCCATATTGCAGTTTTACACATTTCGAGGAAAGAACCTTCTTTCTGAGCTATATTGACCATTTCCCAATATGGTGCATCTAGCTGAGCATTAATAATATATTCGGGATTGATGAATGCATAAACTATTTGTCCCCATTCAAAAGGTTGTAGTAAAAGAATAATCGCTATTACCGCTATTGTACGAGTCGAAAGACGACAAACTGCAATCAAAACGTAACCAATTAATGCATAGAGTACTAGTATTTCGCCTGGAAATAAAGTAGAATTGATACAGGCTATAAAAAAAAGTAACACCAACCGCCAGGCAAACCGACCTCGAAAATCTTTTCCTCTTTCTTTTTGTGAATTATCTTGAATGAAAAAACTAAAACCGAAAAGCAAAGCGAAGATACAATAAGCTTTACCAGAAAAGGTAAAGAATATACTGTCCCAAATTATCTTATCCGTAAATACCAGAAAGTTACAGGTTTCTTCAGGGAAGCTGTAGAGGCTAAACCGTTCGATAAAATGAATGAGGGTAATTCCCATTACAGCAAAACCACGTAATACATCTGCTATTTCTATACGATTAGGTTGAGTCAATGTAGTAGATGAGTGCATTCTTCTTAGAATTTAAAATGTTAACAGATTCTTCTTTGAGGCGCAAATTTATTATAAACCTTTTGTATTTCTTGGAAAAAACTATTCAAT
>NZ_JAEPKU010000100.1 GCF_016652235.1 Dysgonomonas sp. Marseille-P4677 | reverse complement strand
TATAGCTCTCATTGACCGTTTTGAGTGTACTGAAATCCCAGGTACGGTTAACGCCTCCCTGACCGGGTTCGACAAACTCAACTTGTTGTTTAATTAACACATCTCCTGTTCGGTAATGGTTGTGATCACTGTTGAGCTGCCCAAAAACAGGCAGTAAAAACCCTGTGGACATTAAAAGGATTGATGCTCTTTTTTTCATAGTGTTAATGCGCTAAATGTATATATATTAGTTTTATGTACTAAGTGATCAATAATATATTAACAATACGAGGACTAATTACTCAATGTAGTTTGTTTGTTAAAATTAATCTAATTTATAAAATATTTAACTTCTAAATTTATGTTGTACAGCATGCTTATTGCTTTTTCTAAGGGTTTTGTAATATGATAGGGAATAAGTAAATAGATCTATTTATTCTATATCCGTAATTAAAGATTATACTCCTATTCCTGCGAATCGGATTTGCAGGAATAGGAGTAATGAGGGTTTGTTTTTTAGGAGATTACTTTTTCTGTCCTTTTATTTTCTCATTCAACTCTTTTGTGGCTTGTTCATCCAACTGTTGCTGGATAATAGCTTTTGCTTGTTTCTGTACAAGGATTTCATACTGCAATACTTTGGCTTGAATACTGTCCTTGTTTCTGGGGAATGATTCTTCCAGCCACTTCAATCGATCAGCCGTTGATCCGGATTTCATTAATACATACCTGTATTTCAAATCATTGTTTTTCAGGTTCCCATTCTGTTGCCATTATTTGTAAGAAAATGATAAGGCAATAATAAGCAGCATAACCAGGCCTGTCATGGTAAGGAATACCCATGACGATTTTATATCGATGGATATCCGGTGTTCGACTTTGCGCTTTCCGGTACTAAAAGACTGCTTCAGTTCTTACATTGCGGGATAGCATCTTTTAAAGCGGGATAGATCTCATATCGGGTCTTGTCCGGCTCTCTGAGACGATGTTCTTTGATCTTCTCTTTCCTCCGGGCAATATGCAAACCGTATTTCTCGGTCCGTTCCCAACTTTGTGTTGATACAATAGGCCTTTTTCTCTCCTAATTTTTTCTTCGGGCGGCCGCCTTTTTTTGTATGTATAGTATGATCCTTCATCGTTTTTTATTCCTTCCTATTTTTAATTATTACAGACCCCAGCCCACCGGGATATCCTCCTTTCTGCGACCATCGGAAGCGGAAAGCAAGTTGGTTTTGGGTTATTCGATATAGTATTGGATTAGATGATAGATTAAATGTAACTGTCAATCACTTTTTCTAAGAACCACCTTTTATTACAATGTCCAATTGCCCCCCCCTTTGCCGTTTTCACTACTAGTGCTTCGCAAGTCTGATGTAAGTTTAAATTGGCTCGTAAACGAAAATTAAACTATACTGAAATCAAACAACAAACGGAGGAATATTTTAATGAAAAGTTTGAAAAAGGTAATTTCTTTTTTGATGATGCAATAACTAACAAAGAAAGGAATCGTTATCAAATGGCATCATTTTATTTGCATCAAGCTTGTGAAAACTATTATTATGCTATCCGCTTAGTCTTTACCTTAAAAAGCAACAAACAACACAATTTATCCAAATTATCTTCATCAGTCAAAAGTTATTCGCCCGATTTGGCTAATGTTTTTCCTCTTCTCCCTGCGGAAGAAAAGCGATTGTTCGACCTTATCAAAGCTGCTTATGTGGAAGCCCGTTATAATCCCAAGTTTGTCGTTACAAAAGAGGATATTGATGCGCTGATTCCTAAAGTAGAACTTCTTAGGGGTATTACTAAGAGGATTTGTGAGGGGGAAATTGGGGAATATGGGGAGAAGTGAAAATATTTCTCAAAACTCCCCCATAAGAATAATTATTTTAATCCTGAAAGCATTTGTTTGATTAGCGAAAATCTTGCTATTTTATCATTAGCTATTGCCCTTTGTGTGGCAGAAACAGGACGTACATTATTCATTATTGCATAGATTTTTTTTATTAAACTTTTTAGTTCTTTTATAAATATATCGTAACCATATTTTACCTGTTCTTTGGGAGGAATTATTGAGTACCCTTCGTTACGTATACTTCTTAGACAGATTTTGCAATCCTTCAATAATTGCTCACGCAAAGTATCAATGAGGGTTAAATAATCAAGATTGTAAAGACCTACTCCCCGAATGAAATCGTCTTCATTATAATAATCTTTAAATCTTGGTTTTTGAAGATGAAATCTATCTTTAAGCCATTCGTGCAAAATAATATCGCCTGGATTATAGGTGTTATTTATTTCTTCAATTAACGAAAGCCAAGAGTTGGAATTAATTTCAATGTGTTTCATAATTATTAAGTGTTAAATTATAAAAAAATGCAGATAGCAGGAGAATCGAACTCCCGTATATTCCAAACTATCTTTTAAAACCACTCTGTAAGAGCCATACCATGCCAGACTTCACCAAACCTCATCCCACCATATCTCGCCATGCCAAACCGAAGCCCATCGCATTTTAATAAATAGTAGTGCCTAAGGAATCGAACCTTAGAAAAACCATTGCACTTTTAAGACCACTCCATAAGAGCCATACCGTACCTCTTTTGACCATGCCATGTGACACCACACCACACCTAACGTTATAAATTATTTATCTTATTTCAGTAGCTTGGAATCTGCCGTATTTAGGTCGATAATCGCAGATGTCTATATATCGACCCGCATAATTGACAATATCTATTATTTCGTGTTCATCCAAACGAGTCTCTTCGTACCAAAGATCGACATCGCAACTCCATTCCCCGAATATTGGGCGGCATCGTAACACTTTGGAACGTTGTATTTTTATTGTCCTGAAATCTTTGTATTCATCCTTTTCAAAAAGCTCGGAAGGGGATAATTGCTCATGTTTGAGTAGATTTATCCCTTAAGTTGGAAAATGAGGTTTTAAAACGTCAATTGAAACTGGCACAACTCAAACTTGAAGGTTATCAGATTATGGGTGATATTCTTGAAGAAGAATATGGAATTGACTTGCTAAAAAAGTCCGAAGCCAAACAGTCTACCGACTCAAAGAACAATCCACATAAAGTATGCAAGCCTACTTTTGTGGATTGTTTGGCTATACAAGACAGGCATATTGCAAGCAATTGAATAAAAATACACGCAAGGCTTTGGACGAAGGTTTTATTATCAGTCAGGTAAGATTAATTCGTAAGGATATGCCTCGTCTGGGAGGTAAAAAGCTCCATTGCCTGCTGAAAGAAAAAGGAATAGATATAGGCAGAGATATTTTATATGATATTCTTCGTAATAACAAGATGTTGGTTAAGAAGAAGAAAAAATATGCTATAACCACCAACTCTAAACATTGGATGAAAAAGTATCCCAATCTGATAAGAGGCTTTAACTTTACCCAGACCAATCAACTATGGGTAAGTGATATTACTTATATACCTATAAACAATGGTTTTGTTTATCTTTCGTTGATAACCGATGTCTATTCTCATTTGATTGTAGGCTATAGATTATCTCAGACCTTAGAGCGCGATGGAGCTGTAGGAGCACTGACAATGGCACTAAAGCATATTCCGGGTGAAGATCGTATCGGCTTGATTCATCATTCAGACAGAGGAGTTCAATACTGTAGTCAGGAATATGTGAATTTATTGAAAGAGAATAATATTCGTATCAGTATGACTGAGAATGGTGATCCTTATCAAAATGCAGTGGCAGAAAGGATAAATGGTATCTTGAAAGATGAATGGCTGGATCATGAATACTTCTTCTGCTTTGAAGATGTAAAACTTCGAATAGATGAAATTATTTCTATTTAGAACAATAAGCGTCCTCATTTAAACTGTGATATGAGAACTCCAAGCCAGTGTTATCAACAAACAGGTATAATCAGAAAAAGATGGAGCAAAAGAGCCTATAAAAATTATCAGCTTAAAGTAATTGATGTAAACCTATGCAAGTAATAAAATTTTACACTAACAATCTAATCAGTTATTATTCATAACCCAACAACCTATTCCAGGAAAAGACAGTTTTATGTTGCATTGCTTTTTGACGGCAGCGATGTGGGCAAACTAAACATTGTACACATCTATCTGCCGTCCATTTAGGTTTACCATCATGTGATGTAATTATGTTTACAGGGTAATCGTATTCAACAATAAATTCTCATGAGTGCCTATGTCCGATAACTTAATTAATCTCACCTTTTTTCTTACTGATTACTTTTCTGAAGAATGAAATTAAATTAGGTAAATGATAATCAAAACTAAATTCATATCGTTTTTCTAGTATATTAGAACGTAGTTTATTCATATGTTTTTTATCTTTTAACTGATTACATAAATCTTCAATATCATTAAAAAAGATCCCAACATCTTTTTGTCTTATTATATTTTGCATCGCTACAGTATGTCCGGTATTATCTTTTTGGATCACAGGTAAACCTGCCGCAGCTAATGTTGTCATTCTAGCTGGTATATTCAAATCGTCCCAGATTGCATTCAATAAATTCCCTTGATTGTTGCTGCTGATATAGTGTAACCAACCTGCATCATATTGAGAGAATTCTTTTACCCAATCTTCTTGTATACAATTAGGATGTAGATGAATATGATCCGGTGCTACTTGTTTCAGATGATGCAGATAACCTACTTTGTAATGATGGTAGTTTTCTGTATAGACATGTATATGTATATTTTCTTTAGCTAAAGCTTGTACGTCCGCGGGAGAAATACCGACTAACCTTCCGGGTATAACGGTATGTATTTCATCCTTGGAGTCTGAAAGGCGTTTGGAAAAATTATCGTTAAAGTAATCAATTTTTGGAAGATCCCCATCCAAGATAAATGATGTACCAACATTCGGAATAAATTGTTCATACCATGCTTTTATTTCCTCATTAATAAATATTTTCCCATCGGCATGAGTATATAAATAGACCAGCTTTTTCCATGTTCCTATACGCATCGCATGGAATCCACTTTCTTTAAGATGCCATACAAAAGGTATTTCAGGAAAACGCTTTACAACTTCATAAGCAAGCGGAATAGCTTCTGTGCTCAATAATCCGTAAATAACATCGGGTTTAATTTTATTAACTTTATTTACATAATCATCATATGGTATATCTATAACATTTCCAAATGGTAGAGGCCCGACCATCATTATGCTCGAAGTCGGTCTTTCCAGCCATAAACCGTATAGCTGGTGACCTGCTTGTTCGAAAGCATAAATCCTATCGGGATGATATGCCAGCTCTCCGACAATAAGTATTTTAAGAGAATCAGTTGTCGGTTTTATCGGTTCTTGAAAATTTTTATACTCATGCTCCTGATCAATAAACTTATAATCCGATATCTTGATTTTGACAGGCTTTTTTATATCATAATAGGTTCTATAATAATGTACACTGCCTCCATATTTTTCATTGATTATTTTATGTCTTTGATGTGGATGATTTGTCCAGTTACAAGTAATGTTATTGGTAGCAACAAAATCTCCTTTGCCCTCAAGCTTGTCCCAGAACATAAGAGCCAGATTGTCTGTCACCCATTCATCTCTTTCAAGCCATTTATCCGAAGTCTTACGATGGGCGGTTTGTATCAACTGGAGGCTATACCCTTCGCGGAATCCCAATGTCTCATAGTTGTCAACATACCCTGATAAATCACTGAGGTCATACTTCATTCCGGTATAGACTAATACTGTATTGGGAGACTCGTCAAATTTATCTTTTATTTCTTTAAGATGGTCTGTATAATAAAAATCATCGGAGGGAAGGTATGCTATATGATCATATTTAGCAATAGCCAGACCTTGATTGATTGCGTATCCCATACCCCTGTTTGTTTCGTTTCTGATAAAAACGATATTAGAATTCACATCTAATAAATCAAGTATACTATCCTTTGCCCCATCGGTTGAACCATCATCTACAATGATTAGTTCCCACTCGGAATAACTTTGTTTGATTAAACTCAAAACAGCCCGTCTTATAAACTCTCCTTGGTTATATGTCGGCATTATTACGGAAAATCCTTTCATGCTTTTTACGTTTATGTTATTATTAATTACAGCTGATTTAACCACCCGGTAAAGAAATAATGGATAGCATATGCGCCTTTTAGTTTATTCTCAATAATATCCACATTATTTCCATGCATTATGTTGACAGTATCATCTCTGGTCAGGGGAGATGTTAGTTCAGGTGGAATCAGGTAAATGCTATCTTTATCTTCGTACCCCTGATAGAGATGGATAAGCATAAGAGGCCCCGTTGTGCCTAATATATCCTTGGAGTTACGCCAGGTAGGCTCATAATAAAATGCTCTTTCGATTGCTTTTTTCATAAACGGATGACCGGGAACGGATGCCATAAAAGCGTTGTTGAAATAAAATGGTACATGTCCGTACAATTGTTGGTACTCTTCAGGCTCAAAAGAGAAACAGCATTCTCGGTCTTTTAAGAGTTCATCTAAAGGTTTTAAACACTCTGTGTCAAAATCGGCATAAACCCCTCCGATTTTATCCAGAATTAAGTATCGAACTGTATCCCACCGTTGAATATTACATCTAAAACTGTTGTAAGTTTCCCAATATTGAGGATAATGTTGCAGAACCAGATCGTTCATTTTTTTATTATCCCATAACATATATTCCCAATCGGGATTCTTTTCTTTCCACGAGTTCCCCAGTTCTCTAAAATGCTTCGGTAACGGTTCGTCGACTCCTGACCATACTTGATGAATGATTTTCGGTATTTCTTTCATAATTTTAATGAATTTAAATGAATGAATTAATGTTTTATCTGATATAGATAAATTCAATTTATATTATTGAAAAGCTTTAATGATTCTGTCACAATCTGATCCATATCGTAGTATTTGTACGCTCCCAGTCTGCCACCAAAAAAAACATTTTCCTCTTGCTTTGCTAAAGCTTGATACTTAGCCAATTTATCTTGATTTTCGTCAGTATTGACAGGATAGTAAGGCTCTAGCTCTATTTCCCATTTTTGTGGATATTCTTTTGTGATAATGGTATGCAATTGCTTGCCGAATTCAAAATGCTTATGCTCCAGAATGCGTGTATAAGGAACATGCGGATCGGTATAATTGACAACCGCATTACCCTGATAATTCTCTATATCTAGCAATTCATGCTCAAATTTTAATGAACGGTATTCCAGTTGTCCGAAACAATAATTATAATATTGATCAATCATCCCTGTAAAGACTGTTTTGTCGGCTGATTTTACAATGTCTTTATTTTCAAAAAAGTCAGTATTAATATAAATGTCACAACCATCGAAGCATTTATTAAAAATCCGGTTATATCCTCCTTGTGGTATACCTTGATATAAATTATTAAAATAGTTATTGTCGTAAGTAAATCTTATAGGAATACGATTGATAATGAATGAAGGCAATAGTTTAGCTTCCATTCCCCATTGTTTCTCAGTATAGCCTTTTATTAATTTTTTATAAATATCTTTACCAATTAAGGATAATGCTTGTTCTTCAAAATTTCTTGGATTATCTATTTTATACCTTTGTTCATCGATTTTACTTTTTGCCTCTTGCGGTGCAGTTACTCCCCATAATTGGTAAAAGGTATTCATATTGAATGGTAGGTTATATAATTCATTTTTATATCTGGCCAAAGGTGAATTTATGTAATGGTTGAAATCGCATAATTCATTCATATAATCCCAGATATGTTTATCATTCGTATGGAAGATATGCGCTCCGTATTTATGCATATTTATTCCTGCAATATTTTCACAGTAGAGGTTTCCTCCTATATGATTCCTTTTTTCTACAACAAGGCATCGTTTACCTTTCTTCGTTGCTTCATGGGCAAAGATGGCGCTGAATAAGCCGGCTCCGACCAAGAGATAATCGTATTTGTAATTCTTCATTAGTTTTTTCATATAGATAATTCTATTTGAAAAAATTGGAAAATCTGAAAAAAATTCTCAAAGTCAATTTTTTATTTTCCAATTTATCTATAGGGGAAACAATGAAATTATGAGAGCAGTACAAACATTATGGACAGCAAATAAAGACTTGCTGAAAGATAGTTTTGGATGGAAACATCCTCAGTATAATCTAATGTCTTGGGCTTTAAGTTGCCTGACCTTAAGAAAACATTACGATGACGTAGTACTAAATACAGATTCGAAAGGTTATGCCATTTTTCACAATCATCTTAAGCTTCCGTATAGTGAAATAATCGTGCAATATGATAATATGAATTGCCATAGAGACTTTTGGGCTTATACGAAACTTTTTACTTATTCTATACAGGATAAACCTTTTATTCATGTAGACGGTGATGTCTATTTACCTAATGGAATATCTGAGAAGATTGAGTCAGGCGCATTAATTGCCCAAAATGCAGAAATAGGAACGGCATATTACAAAAAGATGGTTGATCATATATTGAATCAGCCGATATCCATTCCGAAATTATTATTGGAGGAAATGAAAAAAGATTCAGTTTCATCTTACAATGCCGGAGTATTAGGGGGAAACGACTTGAAATTTATTAAAGAATATTGCCGGGCTGCATTCAATTTTATAGAAAATAACCGTTTGAGGTATGCCGAAGATTGGGTCGCCAATGTTAATTATAATATCCTATTCGAACAGATATTGTTTCATTGTCTTGTAAAGAAAAAGAAGACTGAAGTATCGACCATAATCGATCACCGTATAAATGATAATGGATACTCCTATAATGAATTTTGTGACTTTTACACTTTTGATAGTAATAAATTGATGCACATTATAGGAGGGCATAAGCAAAATGAACGGATTTGTGAGTTGCTAAGCCGTACATTATTGAATAAATACCCTGAATATTATCATCGGATCATAGAATTATTCCCTGAAAATAATAAGCGGTTGGGTAAATGCAAAAACAAATATATAGCTCTCAATCCGTTAACCAAAATGCAGGAAAGCTTAGCACAGTACAAAGATTTCCTTGACAAATCGTTTCTGCAATGGAGTGATATTTCTCAAGACGAACTGCTGGATCAGGAAAAGAAATCATATAACTATTTCAGTTTTCTCAATAATACTAAAAAGAAACGCGCATTGATAAAGCTAAAAACAAATCCGCATTTGTTCATTTTCCAAATACCTGAAAATTGGGATTACATGACAAAAGATTTTATGAAAAACAGGGTGTCAAAAGATTTTGCCTTTTACAAATTCGATATTGCTTGTATTCCCACCTTACTGCATGATGGATACAAGGAAGTGCCTATAAATGATATACATTACAATATATTGGTATTATTGGGAAAGCAAAGAACTTTTACTAGCTTATTAAGTAAAATAAAAAAATGCTTCCCTGAAGAAATCAGAAATAATAATGCTAAAATATATCAATCTGTATTGCTTTCTCTTGAATACCTTTTCTACTACAAACTTATTTACATTGAATAAAAAATGTAAATAAATGGATAAAAATCCCAATATTTTTTTATTGAATTTATCTATACAAAGAATAATGCCTGCAAGCGTAATTATCAACTTAATAATTAATTTTTAAAACAAAAACAAATGACAAAAAATGTAGATGATCTTAAGTTAAGAAAATTCTCTCTGCAATCGCAGGAGGCACAGGCTATGATGTCTATGCAGACAATGAGTTCATTTTCGAGTTCAGGAAGTATTTTGGATGGAGGCTCTTTAAAAGAAGTAGTAGTATATGGTTCTGCCAGTTCAAGCTCCGGATCAAAATCAGACCCTTCGACGTGCATCCGATGTGGAGCAAAATATGAATGGGGCGAATGTCCTAACTGTGATAAGGGTTCTTCGGGAAGCTACAGTTACGGAAGTAACGGATCATATAATTGGGGCCCTTGGGCTTCGGGAAGTTATTATGGGTCTGGTTCAGGATCGTATATCACTAGTGGAGGCGGTACTAGTGGCAACAACACCAACAGTCAAGACAATCGAAATCCTAATAATTTTCCTTTAGGTAAACCTCAGATTCACAATGCGGATTGTGGACCAACCTGTATTGAGCAAACGCTTAAGTATTTAGGAGCATGGTCTACTTACGGAGAATTTATTCAAACATTAACCTCTCTTTTAAATATTACTCAACTAGACATTGCTAAAAATGGTTTGAATGTGGAACAAATGCTTAAAGCTGTTAGCTATTTTTTTGATTCATTCGAAATAACAGACTTATCATTATTACCAAACGAAATAGAGAAAAGAAATCCAATCTTTAGTAATATAAAGCTTAAAGACGGGACTAACCATTCGGTAGTTATTCTAGGCTATGAACAACAGAATGGGAATCACTATTTTAAATATTACGATCCTCTAGACACAAGTAAGTTCCACCAGGAAAATGTTTTCGATTCGAATGGAAAGTCTAATTTTCAATACTTTCTTGTTGCAAAAGACATAAATAAACACTAAAAAAGCTTTGTTATAAATAATTATTGCTGTATATTTGGTTATTGAGGTTTATTGTCTATAAATCTAATAAATTGAAATACAGCAATAATTTAAAATAAAAAATTATGCAAAAAACATATCTAACAATACTCCTATCTTTAATGTTTGTGTATTGTTATCCATTCAAAATATTAGGAAATGAAAATATAAAAAGAAGTAAGTTTTTCTTTGAATTGAGAGAGGTCGATAAGGAATCTAAACAACTTATTTATATAGAGAATGATTGTTATTCATCAATAATAGAAAAAGATACAATTATCAAGATTAATAGTAAACCTTTCTCAACAGATAAAGAAATTAAGTCCGATAAACTCGAAGGTTCAGTGGAGGGTATCATTAATATAAAAGACTCCCAATCAAAAAATCTTTTTTTATCCTTTAAATATATCAATGTAAAAAATGATAGCATTTTTTTGTGGGATGCTAATCAAACAGAATATATTGCTTATTTGCCTGAGAAGGAAAACTTTTATAAAGTGATTATAAGTAAAACTGCTCCACCGATTTATTCTATTATAAAATCCGATTCTTTATCTTTATCAATTATAAATGAAAAAATTCCGTCAAACTATAAAGATGCTTTCTTATTATCTTTATTCCCAAATGAAATTTTCAACTATAAATATTTTGGTTATAAAGACAAAGATGGGAAATCCTTCTTCTTTACCACAGATGGTCAAATATTTGATTCTTTAAATTTACTTATAGAATACCATTTTGGATCTGTAGAGAATTATATTCAAATATATGAAAATCTAAACAAATGAGAAAAGATTGAGACATTATTTTCCAGTTTATTATTGTTGATAGCATCTTTCAAAAGCAATCTGATATTTGAATCTATATTCTTTTCGTGAGGTAGATCAGGTATTGTTTGTGCAGAACCGCAGTTGGAACAGGTGTAGGGGTAGCTCTTTTTACAATCATGGTGTGTTTTACAGGTGATGTAGAATTGTATAAATCTGAGTTTTTAGGATTATATACAGCTTGTCAGCAGCGAGGGAGGCTCTGTTTCTAGATTTCACAATGGACTAACTAAATATAATGCATGTTATCATCAATGTATAGGTCGTAGAGGTGCAACCTGGAATTGTCAGAGCTAATAAAAGCTTTATATCTAAATTATAAAAACGAAAAACTATATTTAGAAAAATTCTCTATCTTCACAAAAAATAAGATAGGGGATTTTTTTGTAGAATTATGATATATATTAATCAAGTGAAAAATACCAAATCTATTGAAGAAAGGAATATATATCCATATAATATACCTTCAATAGCAAACCTGAATGAATTAACACTTCAAAAAAATGTTACATTTATTGTTGGAGAAAATGGTTCTGGAAAATCTACCTTAATTGAGGCTATAGCCATAAATGCAGGATTTAATCCGGAAGGAGGAACCCGTAATTTTAATTTTCAAACAAAAGAATCACATTCTAGCCTATTTAATAATCTGAAATTAATCAGATCTGCTTATCGTGAAAAAGATGGTTTTTTTCTGAGGGCAGAAAGTTTTTATAATGTCGCTTCTGAAATTGATAAACTTTTTGAATTTGAAAGATCTAAGCAAGATTTATATTATGGTGGCTCTCTCCATGAGCGATCTCATGGAGAAAGCTTCTTAGCCTTAATCCAGAATAGGTTTTCAGGTGATGGATTATATATCTTAGATGAACCTGAATCAGCACTTTCTATTGCCAATCAGCTTTCATTATTAGTAATGATGAAAGATTTAGTAGACAAAAATTCGCAATTTATTATTGCAACCCATTCGCCTATATTAATAGCATACCCTAGTGCCGATATTTATCAAGTATCAGAAAATGGATTGAATTTGGTAAATTATGAGGATACAGAACAGTTTAAGCTAACAAAATATTTCATCAATAACCACCAAATAATGGCCAAAGAATTGGGCCTTGTATAGTTACGTCGATGGATATTAATATCAATGATGAAAAATAATTACTGTTCTAAATTGAGATAACACGATTAAGTTTAAAGTTAATCGCAATTTTTTATGGGATTGTTCTGCATGTTATGGAGATAACATTCTAATTACAGTTCTGGTTTATCTGGTGGAACTGGAGCGTATGTCTCAGTCGACATATGATTCTCTTGTTGATTCAGGGGCTTCTGTTAGTAATGTATGTGCGGATTAGTTTATACAATCTTTATTAAATTTCTCCCAAGTAAAAGTAGTATTTTGCTTGGGGAATTTTGTATAAAGACTACTAGCAATTTCTAAAATAATCTTTTCAAAGCTCACTTTGTATATTTCCTCAAAATTATCCATTCCGCTACTCCACAATAGCTTTATCTTTTCTGCTCCATAGTTTCTTAAAAGATATTCTACTATATAAGCCGATTGATTATAAGCTATTCTTAGTTTAACGCTGTCCAATATATCAGGATAGGTCATCAAATCTTCTGATTCTAGAATTTTTCCTTCATACAATAGAAAAATATATCTTTCTTCCAAAGTAAGTCCATCGCAGTTATAGGTGCTTGAATCTGCAAAAGTGGCTATTCCTTCAATAAGCCAATCTAATTGATTTCCTTTCTCTAACTTTCCCCATTTTAACATGGTGATGGCATGCATTAGTTCATGTTTAAGTGTATTATGATTCTTGTTCTCATCATAGATCGCATAGATTGTATTTTGATTTTCAGTGCTTGAATGCATATAGTCAATATCAGCCTCAAATCTAAAAAGCCCCCCGATTCTAACGCCCAAAATAGTCTCTAATGCATCTCTATCCTCCATAACAATAACACGAATAGGCTCAGTAAATTCATGTTCGTTGACTAATGCAAGATTATTTGTTAAATATTGTTTTGTTTTATTGACGATATTGTCTCCTACATTTAGAAATTTAGTGTAAGGAACAATATATTCAATATTATTATCGATTTTCCTCATCATTACTATTTTGTCATTCCAGTAAAATGGATGCCAATCTGCTAATATAGATTTAATGAAGCACTCTCTATAAAAAATGTCTTTGTTAAGGTTTATTGACTTAGTATGTTTGTTATTTAAATTTTGGTTTATAGTTAATATGATATTACTAAAGCTCAAGCCATATATTTTTTTGAACTGTGACATACCCTCTGTTAGTAAAGTCTTTATTTTTTCTATTCCATATTTTTCTAAAATATATTTTGTAATATAGGCTGATTGACTATTTGCAAAGGGAATTAAATTTGAATCTATTTCAGTTTCTTCAAGTAGTTGATTATTTGGTAGAAGTTTGTAATTTTGCAGCAGGAAAGTATATTTATTTTCTAAAGTGTATCCCTGACTATTGTCCTCTTGAGGATTTGATATATATACTAATCCTTTGTGTAACCAGTTAAGCGAACTATTTTGTTCGCCCCATTTTATCTTCAGAATCATATCCATCAAGCCAGGTTGAATAGCGTCTAGCTTATCGGAATAAATACATATTAGCAGATTGATAGACATATTTTGATTCCCTTTAGGTGTAGATAGCCAGGAATGTCTAAGATATTCTATCGTTTTTCCATCACGAACTACTACTAGATAGATGGAGTCGTCTAGTGTAGATTTATTGAGTAACTTTAGGTTTTCTGCTAAGTATTGTTTTGTTTTTTTTACAATAGTATTTCGTTGGTCTATGCTAGTGGCAGAATCTACAAAATATTTGATTTTATCATCTATTTTCCATATTCTGCCTTTCAGTTCTGAATATTCAGATAGCTTCCATTCATTATCTTGCGCTACAAGATAGCAGTTATTGTAATACAGGATTAATAAAAGAATGAAGACATTTATTTTTTTCATTATATTTCAATATTATTTTCGAAAGACAAGATACAAAATTTTATATCTTCACAGAAAAAGTAAAGGTAGGAAGTTATGATATATATTAGTCAAATAAAGAATATTAAATCTATTGAAGAAAGGAATGTATATCCATATAATATACCTTCAATAGCAAAGCTGAATGGATTAACACTTCAAAAAAGTGTTACATTTATTGTTGGAGATAATGGTTCTGGAAAATCTACTTTAATCGAGGCTATAGCTATAAATGCAGGATTTAATCCGGAAGGAGGAACCCGTAATTTTAATTTTCAAACAAAAGAATCACATTCTAGCCTATTTAATAATCTGAAATTAATCAGATCACCTTATCGTGAAAAAGATGGTTTCTTTCTGAGAGCAGAAAGTTTTTATAATGTCGCTACTGCTATAGAGCAATATGGAGTTCAGTATCATTATGGAGGCTCACTTCATGAACGATCTCATGGAGAAAGTTTCTTGGCTTTGGTGAAAAATAGGTTCTCAGGAAATGGATTATACATTTTAGATGAACCTGAATCGGCTCTTTCTGTAGCCAATCAGCTTTCATTATTAGTAATGATGAAAGAATTAGTAGACAAAAATTCACAATTCATTATTGCTACCCATTCGCCTATTTTAATGGCATATCCAAATGCAGATATTTATGATGTAACAGATAATGGTTTGAATCTTATAAATTATGAAGATACAGAGCATTATAAATTAATTAAGTATTTTATAAACAATTATCATATAATGATACAGGAATTAGGGCTGAGTTAAATAGTTTCTAAAATCAATTATAGAAAAAGTAGTAGTATAACACCAAGTCTAATAAAAGGGGGAATAGAAGAGGGGCAAATTCCAATACTGGTAATGACTCTGGAGGTGCTATGGATTTACATTTCGCTAGTTGGTATTATGGATCTTCCGCTAGTAGTGAGTCTAGTGTGGAACCAATTTTGAAAGATGAGTGTAATAACGATCGTGACTGTGGAGGAGGATATTAAGTCTGTGTTAGTAATAGTAATATATAGCCTTTCAATAAAAAAAAATGTAGAGATATGAGCGATCTGGAAAGAGCTTATTTTGGAAAGGAATGGGGTAGTGCATGTCAATTTTATAGATTTTTATCTACTGGGGCAGCTTTACCTGTAGATGGTACATGTC
>NZ_JAEPKU010000099.1 GCF_016652235.1 Dysgonomonas sp. Marseille-P4677 | reverse complement strand
GATTATTAGTATTATATATAAGTTAAAAAAGGAATTTATCCATTTTTCTATAAATGAGGATGGGGTGTTGAAATGCACTGTATTTCCTTAAGAAAACAGAGAGGTGAAAATTGTTATAAGCTTTCTTGTTTTCTTCTTTTTTATCTTCTTTCAGATATGAGGTATATATAGGAGAAACATTTATTCTCCAATGAGTAAATTAATAGTTGTTCGTGCAATTAATAATAGGGGGAATGGAGCCCCAAAAAATAATATTATTCTGTGATTATTTTCCTTAAGAGTTTGGCAAAAGATTATTTGATAATGAAAAAGGAGAGTTACCCTTTTTTGAAAAGTATGATTGTAAATATATCAGTAAGTTGACTGCTTTCGTTTACATTAATTAGCATTGGAATAAGTTTTCCAACAGATTTTGCTGTACAGAATTCCTCTTTTATTTTCTCGGAAATATCTAATGCTGAAATTGCTTCAAGATGCTTTTCGGTAAAAAAGAAGCTTGTTTTGAAAAATCCGTTCCAGACAGAAAGCCAGAGAATAGTTTTTTTCTTATGCACCAGTTTACCAAGCCAAGCTTTACCATCGTTATAAAATCTCCATTCAATGGTCAAGCCGTATTTCTCATTTGTAACCGTTTCTATAAACGACTCTAATACATTGTAAACACTATTTCCAAGTGCATTCCTCAACACTTCATTCGAAGGAAATATTTCGGGATCTCGTAGCAACATTTGTACTTCCATATTTACTATTTTTATTAATGAAAATTTATTCTTGAGTTGGGTAGTTCTTGAATTGGAACTCTAATAAAATTTTTCTCCTTTTTGTACCATAATTATGGTTTTGGCAATGCGATTCACTTTGGTTTCTTCTGTTTTTGCCGAATTAATCCAATTTATGAATGCTTTTTTCTGCCCATCTGTATAAGTTTCAAACTTTTCTAAAACTCCATCTTCATACTCCATAGACAAAAGTAATTCTTCGGGTGTTATCAATGGTGTTCTATCTTCATAGATGGTAATGTGTACCGAATCGGGAGCTTGTTTTTTTATTTTCTTTCTTATTTCCGACTTAACAGCCAAGCCAAGATGTCCGTTTCCAAGAGGCATCAAGTGTCCATTAGAGAACTCATAATCATCTATTTTCCCCTTTACTTTCAGCATCCCAAAAGATGTTTTGGGCATAGGTATCTCGGGTATTTCGACAAAAGTCCATCCTCCCTTTCCTTCGGTTTTAAATAGAAGATAGTCTTTATCAACTAAAGGCTTTTCTGATTTCATATTTAAAAATATGAATGTAAATAGCTGCATCAAATAAAGATACAGCTATTTAGTTGTTAAAATATAAATATCATTAATTTACTTCACAGGAATGCATAGATCTACTATCCAAGGTGCATCAGGATCTTGAGTATCGCCTGTACAACTTACATACAGTTCATAATGATCCCTCATATCACATTCATAACCTTTTTCGTTTAAAACGTCATATACCTTTTCCCATGCTTCTTTATATTCGCTCATGTTTACTTCCACCTGCATTACAAAATATTTGCCTCCGCTTATTGTGTAATGTTGCATTCCTTCGCCGGGTTCAATGCCTGAAAGATTTTCGAGACATGCTTGCGAACGCAATTTTTCAGCCGGGGTATGCATCGGGTCGTCATGATAAACACCTGCCATTTTAGGAGAAGCGGCCCAAAGGTTGTTTGCTCCGGCCCATGCTCCAAGTTTTTCAAATGCTCCGCATATACCGGAATACTCGCCAAGGTGTAATATTGCAATCGTTTTAATAGGTTCGAGGTTTTTAATTTCAGTATTGTTAATTTTCATAAGTCTAAGTTTTTAATAATTTGTTTCATAATATCTTTTACTTCTATAGGACTAATCACTGTTGTAGTGTCGGCATTAGCCAATACCCACCTGCCTAAAGTTTCAAGTGAATAAGTCATAAATGTTTGTTCTATCCGCCCGTTTGCAAGCTCTTTTTCTTCGATCAATCCCATAAAATAACATCTGTCTGCATGATATCTGGATATTTCTTTACTTGTATGTAAGATAACTTCCTGAAGGCATTGGGGTTCATCGTTCCCAAGAAGGGATTCTAACGGTGGATGAACTTTGGTGTGTTTATCGCCGCTTGTCTTGATATTGCTAATGCGGTCGAGTCTAAACATTCGGTATTCTTTGCGCATGTGACACCAAGCTGAAAGATACCAACGAGGGTGTGAATAAGTGATGCCAACTGCCTCCAATGCTCTTTTACTTTTATTTTCGTCTGCATTGGTATAATCGATCTCAATAATTAACTTGTCATTTATACTATTTAATATTGTTTGCAACAAGTTGGGTAAACTTTCTCCGGTATTTCGGCTTTTATACACAGCGATGGTATCTCCCATATCGTGAAGATATTTTTTATCCACCGCTCGCAATGCAGCTCGGATTTTATCCATCCCTTGGCGAAAGTAGTTACTGTTTTGAGTATCGGTCAGTTGCTCTATAATTTTTTCGGCAGTGAGAAATGCTATCGCCTCTTCTTTGGAGAACATTAGTGAAGGTAGCCTGTAACCTTCGACCAAAGAGTAACCGACCCCCGAATTGCCGCATATAGGTACTCCAGCTTCCGATAGGGTACGCATATCTCTATAGATAGTACGCAAACTTACCCCGAAACGTTCAGCCATTTCCGATGATTTTACCACCGGACGTGATTGTAATTGTACTAAGAGTGCCGATATGCGGTCGAGTCGATTCATCATAGCGAGTTATGCTTCTTAGTTTGGAATCGCCCAAAGCACACCATAAAGGTCAATAACTTTGGCAAGTTCACATTATATTGTCTGTGCATCGATACATAGCTTCGCATGAACTTCATCGGGTCGAGTTATTGATTTTCACAATATAGTATTGCCCAAAGCACACCGTAACGGTCAACAACCTCGGCATAGCGTCTTGCGAAAAAAGCTTCAGCAAGTTCGCATTGAATTTCTTGTGCATCTGTACATAACTTCGCATAAACTTCTTCGGTTTGAGCTATCGATTCACACATGAGGGTCAGCATATGACCTCCTTTACCAAAATTACGTTCGTCGCTTGGTAAAGCATCAGCGAGGCTCATTGTTCCCCCCGGAAAATCAATACAGCAATGCATTATTTTTTGTTTGAAGTCGTTTGGAACTTCGGGCATGTCCGGCTGGGCAGGCATAGATTCGTAACGGTAGAAGTTTTCTATTTTACCTCCCAGGACATTGGCGTAGAAATTGGCAGCTTCTTCGGCCAATCCGTTGAAAACAAGATAAGATGTAAGTTTCATTTTGTGTGATATTTATTGGTTTACATTGCAAATGTATATCATCGGAATGACAACAGTATGTCAGCAACTTTTATATTTTTATAAAAAACTTTACAAGTTAGCTATCTCGGTATCCGTTCTAAAGTATGATTACAATAAAACACGTAAACTAATGAACAGACAAGATAAACAAATAATCATTTAATTCTGTAATATCTTATTTCAAAACTTTATTTTCCTTACAATTGATAGAAAAAAACGACCATTAATTTCAGGTTTTCGGGTACATGTACTCCCGACCTTTTGGAGTGCTTTATGAAGAAGTTTACTCTGATAATGAGGCAAGACGCAATCTTTATCACTGTGGAAAATCCGAAAAGGTGGGTCTGTGGGATTAATAATATGTGGTGGTGGGGAACAAAACTATCCTGTTATCAAAACTGATATTAAAAATCCACCCCACTTTAGTTGCGGTTTTTTGTTTAGATACTCTACTATCGTAGATCATTGTATTATCTTTCGTATGTACTCAATCTTCTTCTGGATTTTCTCCTTTCATTCCCGTAGGATCAATATACTTCATTGGTTCTGGAAGGTATATACATATGTACTAATATTCGTATACTTCTCCTGTAACGGGAGCAGATATCCACACGCTCGTTCTCGGATCATAATACCTAGCTCCATAATACTACAAACCTGTTTCTTTATCCAACTCTTTGGCATTGAAGAGATATGGAGTATTCCAACGGTTATTGCTTTCTTCTATAAAGACTTCTCCAAACGGAACATACTCTATATGCTGAACTATTTCGCCGTCTAAATTAGTAATTAGGGACGAACTACCCAAATGATCGGAATGATAATAATTCTGGAACAATTCAGGATTGTCATTTTGGCTAGGGTTAAACGATCTGGTTTTCGGTGTGTTGTCACAGCAGAAACCTTGTCCGTTTACATAGTAATCATTTGATTCGTTTATATTGCTGAATTTGATAGACAACTGTTGGTAAATAAAGCCTGCTGAAACAGGGTTTATAATTCAATGGTATATGGTTTGCCTATAGATAAAATACTTTGAAAATCAATTGAGAGATTTCTTATGCTAGATTCTTATTAAATTTATTCTAAAGTATAGGCTATATGTTAAATAAGGGCTCTTTACTTTCGTAAGAAGTCCGATGTCATTTGGGTATACAGATACAGATGGATAACTCTTGCTTTATTAAGAGCAGCTAGATTCTTCGATGTCGTTTTATTTAAATTTTTATTCAAAATAAACACAAGAGTTCCGATCTGCTATTTTATTTGTTAAGGTCGAAAGAAGTATAATATATTCATAGGCTGTGAAAATTAAATAATATTAAGGTTGTTTGTAAATTGAAAGAATGAAGATAAATGATGAAAAATATATCTGAAACAGATATAATGTTAATATAAAGTTTGCTTACCTTAATGACTTGTAAATAAGTTGAGTGATAAATGTTAATATAAGATTTATGATGCAGTGTAAAAAGGAAAAACCATATTCCTTTTATTTATATTAGTTTCTCTACCAAATAAAACTTGTCTCTATACTTGTTTTATGTATTTTTTTTATAAATTTAGTTTGTTTTAGGGTAATGAAGCAATTATTGACACTTACAAACTAACGACCTATCACAGGCTGTTTTTAATACTTTTTTTGATATTATCATTTCAAACTTATATTTCTATACTATTATGAGATATTATCTTTTTATCCTAATTTTCCTTTTATTTCTGATTTCCTGCAATCAAAGAAGCTATAGAGAAGATTTGGTACTTGATCAGATGGGCGAACTGATACGTCAGAATCCTGATAGTGCATTGCAAATTCTAAATACTTTAGATATCAGCCCTCTCGATGAATATAACAGTAACTTATATATGCTTCGCCTGATTCAATGTAGAGACAGGCTGAATAAAGATATTTCGAAAGATAATGAGATAATAGATGTATATCATTATTTTAAAAATAACACATCATCGAGATATATCGGACTATCTGCCTATTATATTGGACGGGTAATGCATAAAAATAAAGAATATCAGAAAGCTGTTGATTACTATAATATTGCAGAATCGTTGGCCATTAAAGATAAGAATAATAAACTCTTTAATATGATCCTATATTCAAAAGGGGAATTGATGTTGAATCAATTATTGTTTGGAGAAGCTAAACTTAAATTTGCTCAAGCCAATAAGCTGTTTCGAGAAGCAGGAGAGTACAGGCTTGAGATAACAAGTTATAATAATCTTGCTTCTACATATCTATACGAATTGCAATATGATTCGTCTCTTTATTATTACGATAAAGCTATAGAGCTTGCCATCAGGCATAACGATCGTGTGGAGGAAGCATATGGGTTAAAAGATAAAGGTGTTGTTTATTACGATAAAGGTGAGTATAAAGATGCTATTTATTATCTGAATAAAGCGAAAATAACAGATAGTATAGTTATTAAATCGGGAAAGGTCGATTTGATCCTATCTAACGTTTATCTGAAAATGAATAATATGGACTCTATGGCCTATTATGCGAAAAATAGTCTGGTTTGGGTAGAAAAGGAAAATATAGAATGTGTAAGAATGTTGTCGAGTGTTTATGCTTTATTATCCAAGATGGAAGAAAAAAACGGAAAATATAAAGATGCTCTTGATTATCATAAATCATACAGTAAATATCTGGCAAAAGTTTTAAAAGAATCGAAAGTAGAAGCCATAATAGATGCAGAACAAAAATATAAATATAAGGCAGCACAGAAGGAAATAACCAGGCTGTCGTTGAATGCGGCTGAAAAAAGGAATGTAATATTAGGATTATCTATAGTTTTTCTGGTTGTAATCATTGTTTTTATCTGGAGAGATGTCAGAAAGAAACAGAAACTATCAAAAGCCCAGGAAGAAATATTGAATCTTACGGATATTTTAGAAGTTGAAAAGCAATCGCAAAAATCACTAAAAGACTATTATGTCTATTACTTTAATATATTGAAAAGGGCTGCTTCTTTAGAATATTTTGTTCGTGAAACCAATAATAAGCAAGGTCGGGCTCTCATTAAAAAGTTTAACGAAATTGCTTATGGACAAGACAGTATCGATTGGGATATTTTATACAATACTGCAAATGATAAGGTTGACGGACGTTTGGATAAATTAAGAATCAGTTTTCCTATATTAGATGATATCGAATATAAAATATGCAGTTTGATATATGCGGATATGGGAGTACAAGAGATTGCGGTCGTGCTCGATTTTAAAGTTACTACAGTTAATATGAGAATGACATCTATTCGAAAAAAATTAGGTGTAGAGAGGTATGGCAAACTTTCAGATTTTCTTTCATCCCGCATCCAATAATTTATAATTTTCACCTTGGTTGACCATTAAAAATTTATATTAACATTTTGTAAATAATACATTCTTAATTAGTTATGTTTATTGAAGTTTATATTAACATTTATGTGCATCTTAATACGGATTAAAACACTCTATTTTTGTGTCAATCGAAATTCAAGGGGTACATCTAATATAAAACAACTGGTTATGAAAAAAGTGAAACTTGTCTTTATCTTCCTTACTCTATCTGTTATTGTTAGTTCTTCTCTTTTACTGAATGCTGCAAATATAAAAGAATTATATCTGAAAGAAGTAGCTGTAGACAGCTTTGACAATCCTGATGATAAAAAAGACGACGTTGAAAGAGCGATAGAATTGTCTTCTATGCTAAGAACACTCAACCCTAACCCTATAAAAATGTATCAGGGATATAATTATCTGAGAATTACTCATAAACAAGATGGAGAATTTATAACTGTAAACATTCTGGATGATAAAGGTGCCACTTGTTATAGCAAGGCTATCAGTCGTTCAGCCTTATCAGAATGGTATATCGATACTACACATATTCTTTCGGCAGGAAAATATACGGTTATTCTTACAACCGATAACGGCAATTTTGTAGGCTATTTGGAAAAATAGCCTTGTTTTATAACCTTTTTAAGGATCAAGTAGATAAAATATTTTGAAGATAAAAATACTATTACTAATTTTACGTCCATAAACATATAACTACTCCAATGAGAATTTGAGTTTACCTTTCTATACGAGTTTATTATTCAATTATTTAATTGAACCAGACAGTGCTTTCAATCTGTTCTTGGTATATTATATTCGAAAACATGTAATCAATTTTTTTAACGAACGACGAGTATTTATTTAGTAATACTTTTTCAGAAGTAGCTATCAGCAACATTTTTTTTGTTGTTTATGGCGCTATTATGATTATTGTATGTCGTTTGCTTCCCTGTGTTATATAAATACCAGTGTTAACTTTTTTATTTATTAAAGATTATGTGTATTTCAGTACAACAAATAACATATATTCATCCCGACAAAGAAATTCTTTTTCACGATCTCAGTTTTTCTATAAATAAAGGTCAGAAAATAGCTTTGGTGGGAAATAATGGGGTAGGGAAGTCCACCCTGTTGCAAATAATGAGTGGTAAATTATCTATTTCTTCGGGTGAGATTATTTGCTCTTCCCCGCCATATTATATACCTCAGCATTTTGGGCAGTACAATAATATGAGTGTTGCCGAGGCTTTGCAAATAGAAGACAAAATAAATGCCTTGCAAGCTATACTCAATGGTGATGCCTCTGTTGATAACTTTACTTTGCTTGCTGACGATTGGGCGATAGAAGAACGTTCGCTTGCAGCCCTATCTTCATGGGGCCTGGAGCATATTTCCTTATCCTCATCTTTGAACGATCTTAGCGGAGGCGAAAAAACTAAAGTATTTCTTGCGGGTATAGACATCCATCAACCTGAACTTATTCTTATGGACGAACCTACAAATCATCTGGACTATCTTAGCCGGGAGAAACTGTATAATTCCATCGCCTTGTCTCGTGCAACAATTATTGTTGTCAGCCACGATCGTACATTGTTGAATCAACTATCCGAGATCTACGAACTGAGTAGAAACAGCATGTCTTATTATGCAGGCAATTACGAATTTTACAAAGAGCAAAAAGAAATAGAACTGAATTCGTTGCAAGCAAGACTCGACGAGAAAGAAAAAGAATTGCGACAGGCTCGTAAAACAGCTCGCGAAACTATCGAACGTAGTCAAAAACGTGATGCCCGCAATAAAAAAAAGGAGGCTAAAAGCGGTATACCACGCATCACGATTAATACTCTAAAAAACAAGGCCGAAAAAAGCACATCGAAACTAAATGATGTACACGATCAGAAAATAGGTTTAATAGCCGAAAATATAGCTGAAATCAGGTCTGCACTGCCGGATAAGAAATCGATGAAAACCGATTTTAACACATCTTCTTTACATGTCGGTAAGATATTGGTAACGGCAAAGAATTTAAATTTTGGTTATGGTCCAATGTCTTTATGGAAAGAAGCCTTAAGTTTTCAGATTAAAAGTGGTGAGCGAATACTGATAAAAGGAGGAAACGGCAGTGGGAAAACTACTTTGCTAAAGCTTATAACCGGCAAGCTGCAACCAACTGAAGGTCAGATAATCCTTGCCGATTTTAAATATGTATTTCTCGATCAGGAATATTCGATAATCAACGATAATCTTACTGTTTTTGAACAAGTAAGGCAGTTTAGCAATCAACTGCAGGATCATGAAATCAAGACAATACTTAACCGATTCTTATTTTCTTACGAAACATGGAATAAAACATGTGACAAACTTAGTGGTGGCGAGAAAATGAAACTAGCTCTATGCTGTCTGATGGTGGGAGCCGATACTCCCGATGTTTTTATTTTGGACGAGCCTACCAATAATATTGATATTCGAAATATAGAAATACTTACTTCTACCATTCGAGAGTATAAAGGAACAGTTTTATTGGTTTCACACGATAGCTATTTTATCGATCAGATAGGTATCGATTATCAGTTGACGGTTTAATATAAATATAGTTGTAGATAGAAACGAATGTAAGGGCAATCACTAAAGATTACCCTTACAATAAATAACAGGTAGGTTTTACATTGTTTCTTTCAAAAGTAGGATAATAGTCTACTTGATGTTTGCATTGTACGAATCGGTGTAATGATACTTCATTTGCAAACTGAATAAGTCGTCTTTCGAATTATGTTTCACATTCATTTCGTCTATTATTACATACCTCTTTGTTGAAAGTTCATAGACAGCAATAGAAGAACTTATCTCTTTTAGCCATTCTGCCACCTCTGCTTTTATGGGGGAAGTCTGTACTATGAATTGTTCTGTTACCTCTTTATTAAATATCGACTCTATACGGCTGCTTATATTGAAGTCGGGCGTTTGAGTGCGGTAAAATGTATTTACACTTGATTTGAAATCTGTTTGCTCTGTTCCTCCAAAATTGAAAGAACTCCAACCTCCTAGCGAATTAAGAAACGCAAAGTCGTTTACTTTATACAAGCACGAAGGCAGTATGTTGTATACAAGCGGTTCGCTGATTGCTCTACCGTTTCGCCACAAGCAAGCTTTTACGATACCTGCATTCGGATATTTTTCTATTACGGCATCTATATTCAGACATATTGTATTTACTACTCCAAATTTGGACTTGTCCCGTATTCCGAGTGTCTGGCTGTTTAAATAACTCCCCGACTGCGTATATATCTTGTATTGTATACCCATGCGATGTTCAGGGTAGTTGATCTCAGTTTCATCGTTGCGGGTGGGATCGGATAGTATGAAATTAAAATACTGTTTTTGGTTTTTGATATGTGTAAGTATAGGCTGACGGGTCAAAGGCTTTATTACATTGTCGTCTTTGGTATCATATACATATTCGCTCAGATTGTTTGTCTCCAGATTACGGCAATAGCCTGTCAAAGAATGTAGTCTGTCGGAATAGTAGAAAGTATCGTGGTTGATGCCATCGAAACTTTTAGCTGTAAATCTGAAGCTTGTTTCAGTTCCGGTGTCGCACCAGTCATATCCTGAGTTAAGGAAACTGTCAGAATATTTGTTTTGATTAGCCCAAATAGTATTAACATCAAACCATAGAGGTTCTCCAGAATAAGTTTTCGATAAGGTAGTTATATAACTTCCCGATTCATTCGTATTCTGTTCTTCGTATTTAACATCCTTATACATATCTATTTGTATTTCGCAGTTTTCTTTACCTTCCAGTATTGAATCGCCGGGAGAGACTTCGTATAATTCTTCTTTCTTTTTAATAAAAAAATGGTTGATCTCAAACGAATCGAATGTATATGCCGATCCCTTTCCTTTAGGTGTGAGCCATATTATAGTTCCGTTTTTTACTTTTCCGTTTTCGATTACAGTAGGAATTGTAATGTGAAAATGGCTTCTGAGAAAGGAATTATTTATCATACATGCCCTGATATTTTCGGCAGTGACAGAATAATCTTTGTTTTTTGCGACAAAGAACGTTTCACTATTTACCTCACTTTCATCTATTGTTGCTTTTAGACTCTGAGGAGTCTTGGTAGCTGTGTCTACAAATTTTATCTCGGTTGTTTTATCGTTTACATCTGTACTTGTAACCTCGAGGCTAAGCCTTACAGTAGGTTTATTTGCTGTCGTTTTAGATAATATTATTGCTTTTTGATCAAATTCGATAAGTTCAAAATCATATTCGTAGCCTGTTCCCTTAGCTGTAAACAATATTGTTTTATTTTCCTCATTCTCAAGTACTAAATTATATTTCTCTTTGAAAAATGGGTTTTCGACCAAAGTATTCAATAGGCTTAGATATTGTTCTGTATTTCCATACATAAATTCCATGTTATAGAATGTATAATTTTTATCATCATATATATTATTGTCTATTGCTTCGATATTGCGTATAGTATCTGCTAAAAATCCATGTGGTCTACCCATAAAGTGATGAATTTTGCCTGAAGCTTTTTCTTTAATGGAAAAGGCTGAATAGTTGTAGAACACTTTTCTCTCATTCTGTCCTTCTCCTACGATCATAATATCGAACAATTTATTAAGTCTCAATTTTCCACTTATTGGCTTTTCTTTTCCCTCTATTGTTATAAAATTTGGATTTCCTGCCAGAGTTGTAACCGTAGGCTCGGTTATATTCGCTATTTCAGTTGTAATGTATCCCATGATTTTTTTAGTCAAAATATTTATTTAATTCGTCGGTTATGGCCTCAAAAAGCATATCAGCCCATTTGTTTTCAAATTGTTTTTCAATCTCCTCTTCCAGTGTAGCCAATATAGGCCGGCCTCTCTGCCCATCGCGCCAAATGGCTCTACTGATAAGAAATAGTGTACTATTATCGGAAGGAATGCCACGCGATAGCGCCCAATCTCTAAGAGCATCTATCGGAGGTTGCTTACCTTGTTTGGGTTTGCGCCCCTGTTCTATGTAGTTTACATAGTTGTCCAATAGGGTTTCGATTACTATCGATTCGCTGAGGTTGCGTATCTCCACTTTCACATTTCTAGCCATTGCGCTATCCTTCAGTGTATTTCTCCCTGTCTTCTGATTTACTCCAATGTTGTTGTCTCCGAGTACGATTTGCGATAGTCTGAGTACATCGTTTGCGATAGCTTCTACTACCTTACTTATCTCTTGGCTCATTGTTTTCTGGTTTTAATATCGAAGTCGGGCAACTTTTGATAGAAAATATCATTATTAGGCGTTGCCGAAACATCAAAGCTTTTCAGTATTTCGGCATCGTCAAACTCTTTCTCCACATCGAATTGCTCTTCTATTAAACACAGGTTTTGCATATTTACCTGAGTGAAATTTATCGAAAAACGGCAACCACACGAATTGTTGTCATAATATTCGCGTAAGGTGGTATATGTCCAGTCGGGACGGATACTGATTTCCGATAGAGGATTCTTTTTAATACGCTCTATTATATTCAGCCCAATGGAAAAAGCCAGATTTTGCAGGTGTGATATCGATTCTTCGGTGGTAGGTAGAAAAAGTATCGAGAAGTTGACCGAATTGGAGAATACATTATTCTCGTTGCGTCCATATACCGGATCTTCGAGCCAGAACAAAGGATGTGCTTCATTTCCACTGCCCAGCTCGTAATTGCGGTTGTAATAAAAAGCTTTAATGGTTTTGTGTTCTTGCGCCTGTTGACGGAAGATGTTTAAAATAGTCTTTATCATATCTATTGCTATAAAAGAAGTTTTATAGAATAGATAAAGTTTTATAAATTCGATGGATATACGTACATCATTTTTTGAGGTATTACTTTAGAATATAGGCTGATACTTCAAGGTTCAAGGCGTTAAGTTCTTATCGGATAATATGTTTGAGTAAATAATAAAAATTAACAAATTCTTATAAACATACAGGTTGTATGCGTTGTTATATTCCTTATCTGCAACAATCAATGTAGATGTTTTTTTATGTAAATATACAACAGAAATTTGTCTTTGACAGATTTCCCATAATTAACACAGATGGTTATGTATTCCACCCTTTGTCTATACAGAGGGTGTTTTTTTAAAGATACAAGATTTTTTTTGTAACATATTTTCACTTTATTTTATTAAAACATTAGAATGTTTGAAATAAAACATTATCTTTGCACTCGATTTTTTCAACTTTAAGCATAAATTAACTAAACAGAACAGCACAAATTATGAAAAAAATTAGCTTACTTTTATTAAGTGCACTTATGGCGGTATGTGTATTTACCTCTTGTAGCGAAGACGATGATGATAAGATTGTTGGAGTATGGAAGCATGAAGGTAGAGAGATTGCTGATGTAAAGGTAGAAGGGGATAATCAGGAAGCCATTGCCATTCTTAAAAATATAATAGAACATGGATATATAGGTCAGACTGTGACTTACGATTTCAAGAAAGATGGAACGTTTTTCCTGCAAGAAAAGTATGACGATGATGATTATGTTGATACTTGGGATGGTAAATATTGGTTTACTGATGATAAAATATCCTTATCTGATATTAATGGTTCAGATGTTGAATCATACTCATATTCGTTTGATGGTAAAAAAACGCTATATCTTTATGAAGATTATACAAGTGAATATGCAAATTTTCCAGTTGTTTTAGAGAATGGAGATGAAGTAGGTGTAGAAAAGCTTGTTGTTAGATATAAATACGTAAAACAATAATCTCATCAATATTATAATATAAAACGCTCGAATACGTTAGTTATTCGGGCGTTTCTGTTTTCATTCACCTTCTTACTTGTTTCTCAAACTTATATTGTTCTTCCTCGGCGCGAGCCTTATCTATCCTATAGAGGAGAAATCCGAAAACTTCGACAACTGTTTTTCGAGTGATTTGGTCAAATAAATATATCTTATCCTCTGCCAGATCGGCAATCGTTTTATACCACCCCCATTTATTACAAAAGTCTTTGTATCCTTTAGAAATTGGTCGGCCTGAGCCACTACCGTCGAATAATGGTGCAAAATCGCTTCTGACTCTTTCTTTCTGTGCAAAAAAAAAGCTACCAACGGCAATGCTTTGTCACAAGGCAAGTTGCGAAACATCTCTTTGCGAATAGCAGCCGTATCGGTATTGTAGCTTTCGCCCGCAGGCCGGCAAACAATGGCCAATGTTTCCGAAATCTTGGTATGGCTGTCACTGTTCATCGTATCTTCTATATCGATCCATTCGCCCAAAGTGAGTTTGTCGGAGAGGCTGATAAAATATTCTTTTCCATCTATGTTAACCTTTGTAGCGGGAGTAAAATCGGTGTCGTAAATAAATGAGATAGCATTAGACAATACGTCGAACAGTTGGGTAGGGGAGTCGAGCAATATTTCGTGGTCTATTTTGCAAATATCTGCTACCAGACGCACATATTCCATTTTATCTTCGGGTTTGTGCATAAACCATTTTTCGTAATCGGCAAGGCGTATGTCTTCCCAGCAGTCGGGCACAGATAGTTTCAGATCGTTCAATTCAATTTTTAGCATAAGGATTTATTTTAAGATATTACGGTCAGAGACCTGTTTTGTTTTATTCTCCTTATAGATAATTGTTTTGAAAACCGATATAAAAAAAAGCCCGGACAAGCTAACTTATCCGAGGCTCTTCAGAACTAATATAGAATAAATGGTGATGGTATCAGGCTTCCGGTTCTTCTGCACCATAATCGGCAGAAACAATGAAGCTGTTAGTGTTCTCTGCTTCAGGATTTACTTTCAGATATCCCGAATTTACTTTATCATTTTCGTCGATAACATCATCCCCATTTAGATCAGCTACCTTCAACGATCCTAGTTTCACGTCGTCTAAAGCTGTTTCGGTCTTATATTCAGGTGCATTGTCTATTTGTTCCTGAGTTGTAAATAATCCTGTAAGAAGATAGTTGTCACGAAGTGATGTTTTACCATCTTTCTCTACAGTATAATACAGATCCTCTGTTGTATAGTGGCTCAAAGTAGCCTTACCTTCAGCGTCGGTCATTACACTGTCTATCAGAGTGTAAGTAATATTTTCTCCTTCTTCTTTCATCGTGAAGAATTTGATTTTAGCATTCTCCGATGCTGCTTTTTCTTCAGCACCTTCAGTCCATTCTTCGTTGCCTTCGTATACTGTAAAGTTTTCGGTAAGAGCCGGAATATCAGCTTCAGGGATTACACTTTCTATTACATATATACTGCTTTTCCCGGCTTCTTCAGGGCTTGCTTCCATAAGTACCCCATTAACGTATATTTTTCCGTCTTTCGAATATACGGCAATAGGATCACCACTTATGCTTTGCAAAATAAGAGAGTCTGCCGGAGCATTAGCCAAATCGTATGTTCCTTTTACAATATGACGTTTGATGTTTTCTGCATTGATTACTTCAGTGTCGCCACCTTCTTGTCCTTCTTCAGTGTCTTTGTTCGAATCTGGGGCTGCTTCCTGATTTTTTACCGCAAATACAGTAATAGCCTCTTCACCTACATTAATGTCTTTTGCTTCCGACAATACCTTGGTGAAGTCTTCTACATTTTCCATTTCTCCTAATTTTTCAAGTACTACCTGCAATTCTGTTTTATTCACAGGGGGCATTACCGGATCATCGTCGTCACTACAAGATACGGCTGAAAATAACATTGTTAACGCTGCTAAACTTAGATAAAAAAACTTTTTCATAATAAACATTTTAAAAATAGAGTTTTAATAATAATTTATTTTATTACAATCAATATTACAGGCCCTTTAAGTAGCCTGGTGTTCAGTCTGCTTAATGCCGCAAATGTTTAATAGATGAAGTGTGTAGTGTATATTCTTTACAGAAAAGAATATCGAATTATTTTAATATAAAGTGTAGTTTCATAAAGAAT
>NZ_JAEPKU010000098.1 GCF_016652235.1 Dysgonomonas sp. Marseille-P4677 | reverse complement strand
GCGGTTTTTTATTCGTCTTATAACCGGGCATGCCATAAGCAATTTGTTCTTCCGCATCGGGAGCAAGCTTCTTTACCAGCTCTCTTATTTTGAGTAAAATTTCCTGAACTTCATCGGGGAAATTTTGAATGTATTTATCTATCTCTGTCGTCATTTGTTATTATATTTGAAATTACCTATTTTGTCTGATATTTATTGTTTTACATTACAAATATATACCATACCAGTGATAAAATTATGTCAGCAATTATTTTCATTGGGGAGAGAGCCTATCTTTACAAATATTTGCTCAAAATACGTATTCCATTTTCCAAGTTAGCTTCTGAAAGAGAAGCATATCCGATTCGCAAACCTGGGATTGTTTTGTCATAGCTAAATCTATCCGGAGTGTAAAAGCTGATTAGTTCGGAATTTACTTTTTCCTTTAATTGGAATAAGTCGATATTCCTGATTGGTTTTAGCCAAAATGCAAGTCCTCCGTCAGGTTTATTATAAATTATTTTGCCTTCCATATAACGATCTAACAAATCTGCAAAGAAATCCCTCTTCGCTTGGTAATGAGCTAACATGCGCTTCTGGTGTCTGCGAATATCACCGGAAATTATCAAGTCTAAAATAGACTGCTCCATAATTGCATCACCTTGAAGATCTACCATTTTACGAAGTTTCCCTATCTGAAGGATAAACTTCGGATTGCTTGCTATATAGCCCACTCTAATCGCAGGAGCAATTAATTTACTTAGTGTGCCAATATAAACGTAGTTACGAATACCCTCGAATGAAGAAATTGGCATAACAGGGCGTTGGATGAAATGATATTCATTGTCATAATCATCCTCAATGATAGTAAATCCATATTTATTAGATAGTTCGATCAGTTGAAGTCTTCTTGCTAAACTTAAGGTCACAGTAGTCGGATATTGATGATGTGGTGTCAGATAAATAGCTTTTACTCTTTTCTTTTTAGCTATAGCTTCAATCAAATCAATATTAATACCATCTTCATCAACATTAACGGGTATTAATTTGGCTCCTACATGTTCGAATGTACACCAAGCAGGTCGATACCCTGGATTTTCAACGAGTACAATATCTCCTTTTTCGAGTAAACAATGAGCTGTAAGAAACAATGCCATCTGGCTTCCACGTGTAATACACACATCTGCTACAGAAGTTTGCATACCTCTGTTTTGATTGAGCATACCGGATATTGTTTCTCGGAATTTCTCATCTCCAAATTCGCTTGCAATATTCATAATTTGCCAATGAGCTTTACGGCTAAAAATACGCCGATATGCCCTGGCTAATTCTTTCATGGGAGTGTAGGTAGCGTCAGGTAGGCCGTCATCGAAAAAGATTAAATCGTTTCTGAATATCTCACTTGGTTGGGTTGTATATTTCTTCTTTTGGACTGCTTGGGATATCTGTATTTTATCTGATACATAAGTTTTCTTTCTCTCTTCCGAAATCAACCATCCTTCATTAATCAGAATATCAAATGCCAGAACAACTGTATTCCGGTTAACTGACAATTCCGTTGCCATATGCCGGGTGCTCGGCATTGTTTCACCTGCCTTTAGTACACCCTTTTTAATGGACTCTATTATCAAGTCGGCAATCTGGATGTAAATAGCTTTACTGCCCGATCTATCCAATTTGGACTGTAACAGTTTTATGTTCATTCTTCTGGACTATTTAACTATATCTATTCTGGACCATAAAAATAGTCCAATTTGTTCATATTTTTGTGCAGAATCAAATTAAAGAATATGCAAGGAAGAATGAAAAGACATCAATTGTCAAAAGAAGAAATTACAGAGGTGCTCTTAAATACAGAAGTAGGACGTATAGCCACATTAAATGAAGATGGATATCCTTATATCGTTCCTGTACATTTTGTCATTTACGAAGAGAAAATCTATATACATGGTTTGATTAAAGGACAGAAGATTTCAAATTTACTCCGAGATAATAAAGTGTGTTTCGAAGTAGATGAAATGGGTGCGATTATCCCTGATAACGAAAATGTATGTGATACAAATACAGCTTTCAGAAGTGTTATCATGCATGGGACAGCAAGTATGATAGATGATATAGGTCTTAAAAAGGATATTCTACAAACAATAGTTAATAAATATACACCACAGCTATCCCATTTGACTTTCCCCGAAAAAATGATGAAAGCAACGGGAATTATTGAAATACAAATAGAAGCATGTACCGGAAAATACTATAGATAATTTATGAGATGGAATCATAATACAATCCTTTTATATCTTATTGCAAATTTGCTGATAGTCAACAGTTAATGTAAGATTGACTGTTTATAAGTTTCCATCCGGATTCTTTCTATGTTGCTGGGAATAATGGAATTCTAGTCCCTAACAGATGTCTCTTTACATAGCTACGGGATAATGCGATATATGCCTTAGATGCAAGCATATGAAGCGTTTAAGTATCTATACAAGAAATTTTGTGTATATTTGGTCTTAAATCGTTTTACATTCGGTTTTGGCAATTATATTATTCAAATATTTTAATAAAAACATAAATTATTGAAAGTATGGAAGCTTTATACACAGCAATTGCAACTACCGTAGGAGGTAGAAGTGGGCACGTTAAGTCTTCGGACGGAGTTATTAATATGGAAATACGACCTCCTAAAGAAATGGGTGGTCCTGATGCCTCGTATGTCAATCCGGAATTGTTATTTGCTGCGGGTTATTCAGCCTGCTTTGGTAGTGCCATTAGTCATGTTGCCTTAGAAAGAAATTTACGAGTACGTCCGGAAGTTACAGCCAAGGTGAGTATAGGTAACAAAGATGGAGGTGGTTATCAATTGGCAGTAGAGATGGATGTAAAATTTCCGGAAAGTGTTAGCTTGCAAGATGCTCAAACATTAGTAGAAGAAGCACACCAAATATGCCCTTATTCTAATGCTACCAGAAATAACATAGAGGTGAAGTTAAATGTAGTAAGGTAATATGATTATAATTCTATGAGGCTATTTAAATGCTATTCGATTACAATATCAGGGGTATTTTCACAGAATATTGAGTCTCATTTTTTTACATTAAAAGGAGCACCTTTTGGTGTCGAAAACACATAAAATAAAAGCTATAATATTTTTAAAATATTAAATTTAAACAGATTCTTGGTTCATGGACATATTTTTTGTTATGTTTGAATAGGAGAACAAAATAGGCCTTTTCATCTTCGTCCTGAAATTTGTCCGTTTAGAAAAAGGCTACCTCTTGACCACCCCCGGCTTACGTTTTCTTTTCTTCAGGCAAATTCAGCGTCCAACTGGCCTCTCCGTTATTGGCATTTAGGTACTGTAATATAAAAACAGCATCTTTAGCTATAGTCGGACGGTACTTTTCATTACAACATCACTGTCATCATAACAAACGACTTTCGGATCAAAGTATAGTCTGTCCGGTATTAGGTCTATAAAGATATGATTTTGGAGTCTTTTGGAAAAAGCCGCTTTATACACGGGGCTCTTTCGTTTATTATAAATATTCCACTTCGTCCATTGGCGTAATCTTTTTCCCATTCCTGGTAGAGGCAGGTCTTCCGGTCCTCCGTTATTAATTTTTATAAACGGCTTTTATCAATTGTATCGGCTGATCTTTGAAATCTGTTGATTTTTTGGTAAAAACAAAATAGTTCTTCTCAGTCGTATTCGACAACAATGTGCTTTTTATTTCGTCCATTCCAATAGTCATTCGAAGAGGTCTCTTCGAACTATCAACGATCGTTATCGGAGAAGTATATTCTATAGAAGAAGGACAGACTTAGGCACATAAGCTGTTTTACAAGAAAAACACTCTAATGTATCTTCCTACTTTTCTAACGGCAAAACAGGGATAAAGAACAATGAAAAATATCTACGATTCTGTTTCAGTTGATAACTTCTTGAAACATTACAGCGTAGACAATGAAAAGAGCCTAATTTAATTATCTTGCTTATTTTGTCATATTATTTTCTATCCTATTAACAGAAAAAGAATCTGAAACAACAGTTATTGCTATTATTATCAAATTCGGATTTGATAAATAACTTCACTCCAATATTCAGATAGAGCAAAGAAGCTATCCTTTCTCCTGATGTCATATTATTGACATTTAGTTTTTACTCAGAATTATTTTTCTCCTGATTCATTAATTGCCAGATGCGTTTTTGCCATTGGAGGATGGCAAATAGCTCATCGTTACTGTTGTCTGTTTTTTCTATATACTCCCTGATGGTTGGTGCTTGGGGATATTTGTTTTTTATAATATCGTCTATCAGATATCCATACAACCCTTTAGGGCTTTCACTAAACAGGAATCCTTGAAACATTAGATTAATATAGTCGGGGTTTTCGTAAATATAAGTTTTATAGTTCCGATATGCTGTTGATTTCATGTAATCTTCGGAACGGCTACTTAAACTTGGTTTCTGCAACTCTTCCCTCAGTGCTTCTTCAAGATTTTTATATTCAACAGTATCCGGTCCTCCATACCAGTAATGGTCAAGCGGGTTCGTTACTATATCTTTCAACTCAGATGCCTCCCAGTAATCCATTTCCATAATAATGGAATCTATTTCATTTTTAGAAAAAGAATAAGACAAAGGATCCCTGTCCCAATCTGGGAATAAATCACTAATGGAATCCATCTTTTCTTGAAGGATCTTATAAAACAACTTTTTTATATCATAGGCAGGATTTGATATGGAAAAATGACCGCTTTCCAATCGCATGTTTATCTGCGGGCAGGTAACTACCTCGTTATCATAAACAAAACCTATTCGCTTGCCAATGGATTTTTCCGTAGCATCACCCCACTTGATTAGCTTGTGTTTGCTTATTTTCCCTTCTATTGTGTAAAAAGGTTGACCGGATATTTCGCCTGAATCTAATTTTAGGGCCACAAAGTCTTTTACAGCAACAATAGGCTCAATAGAAACACTGTCTTTTCTATTGTCAAGGATGTGATACCAGCCATTTTCTCTTCTTTTATTTTGTCCTTGGCTACACGAAGAGAACAATAAAGTATTCAGCAAAATTGCTCCTAGTAGTATTCCAAAGTAGTTCTTTTTCATAAGCATTCTTTTTATCTCACAAAATTACAATCAAAATATTACTTAACCCGTGTTGTATAAATATCACAGATAGGGTAAGCTGTTCATTGTCAGATGGGGGATTGCGTTTCTTTGAGTTTGGTAATCAGCTAAATAGATGAACAGCTTCACTCAAAATTACAGAAAAATATTAGAAACGCTATTATAAATTGAAGGTGAAATGAATTTCCGGGATCAAAAAAGCAAGCCAAAACCTTCAGATATTGAGATAATTGTTGTTGCCTTGACTTCTGAGTTTTAGGTATTGATTCAAAGAGAGTTGTTTAGCAGGTTATATATTGACTTATTATATAGATAAACTTTGCATTATTTTACAAATCAGGTTCCATTTTGTTTACAGCGAACGTAAAATAAATTCTTTGTTGTCGGATTTACTTTTCTTGTTTGAGATGAATTGGTAGAATACAAGTAACGACTATAGGCATTACCCTGATTATCTCCTGTGGAACCTCCATGAAAATAAGAAGCTGTCCAGTATAAACCAGTTTTATTTGTTTCGGCATAATCTCCGAATACCAGAGATACATTAAACCCGCCATCCGGTGCACTAAGAGATTTTCCGATAGCAGTATTGTTTACGATTGTTCCGTCGGATTGAAGAATACAACTGTTGAACATAGCTAATGCATGTCCATAATTAGAGTTTGAGGACCCTCTTGAAACCTGAGTTTCTGTTGTATTCCAGCTCGTTTGCCAAGCTGAAGGGTTGAAATCATTTCTATCAGACGAAGTGTAAGAGCTATACGCTTGTGCATTGTTATAAATTTCCTGTTCTAATTTGTTCCATTCCGCATCGCTTGGAACATGCCAACCGTTTGGACATATGCCCTGACCACCAACATTCAGTTGCTGCGAATCACCGTCCCCTTCATTTAAATTAGTGATGTTGATAGGGGAATTTCTTCCGGTGGCAGCCACCCATGTATATCTCAACCCCAGTTGAGGATAAGAGTTATAAGCGTCTTGACTATAGTTAGGGTATGCAATGCGGGATTCGCCATTGCCTAGACTGTTTGCCTGGGGTTCACTACTAACAGGTATAAGATTTAAGGTTACAGCTGGGGTAAAATCGGTATCATATGCTTGAGCTCTCATGTTGTCTAACATCCAAACACCGGCATCGCCAAACGACCTGTAACGATATTCCTGCCCATCTCTGGTATCGACAAAAACAGAAACGTTTGGGGCTAGCTTTGAGTCTGAAACTGGTTGCCACATACTCCCATTCCATATATAGACTCCGGCATCTTTTCCATAAAGATTTATGCAACTATTTGTATTGTAAACCATCAAACCTATATGGCTGGCATTTTCATCCGTTCTTTGATTATCTATATTCTCTAAATAATCAGGATCGCCTTCAAACATCGGATAAAGGTTGGTAAGACTTGTCAGATTTACGAGTGGCAGTAACAAACCTTTACTTGAATTAGATCCGGCTTGATCATCTTCTTTTAAGTCAAGTAGAGCTCCACCAACGGGGGGGATATCAGAGCCGATCGTTACTTGCGCCAGCGATAGCCCGGTATTTGCCGCAAGCATAAAGAAACTAGCCAGTATTTTTGTAATAGTTTTTTTGAATATATTCATTTCAGTTTGTATTATTTTTTTAGGTATCAAACTTAGATATCGAGTTGAATGTAAAAGATATATCAATTAGAGCAAAGCTAATTATTTTTAGTTTTTATTATTTACATATTATTAACATTGAATAAAAGTAAGATTTAGAAAGATAATCGATTGGTATATAAGGATGCTTGCTTGTCCTCAAGATACTATCTGAGTGTGAATAAAGAATGTCTATTCAGAATTATTATTCCAAATTTTCTTATCTTTATTACAAACGTAAGTTGCTCGTTAAAGTATCGTTAACTCTTAGTTATGCAAAGCTAAAATTTAGAACGCTTACTTAAAAGATGAGCAAGACCGAATGCTTACAGTATTTTGCTTGTTTGTTCTATATAATCAATTACCTAAGAAATGCTCCATTATTTATATCTATACAAACCCCATTAATATATTCTGGGCTTACGGTTGATAGCCAGAAAATTGTTTCTGCTATTTCGATTGGTTTAGCGAACCTTTTGGATATGACACTTTCCAATATCTTTTTTTGCCTTTCTTCTAGAATGTTATTCTTCATATCGGTTTCAACAATTCCTGCTGCAACAGCATTAACTAAAATGCCTTTAGACCCTAATAAAAGAGCAAATGATTTTGTTGCATTAATCAAACCAGCTTTAGTTATCCCATACCAAATATCTGGATGTCCTATATGACCAGCGATTGACGTATTATTCACAATCCGTCCTTTTCCTTTTTTTTGCATCCCTTCTGAAACACATGTCATTAGTTCTATTGGAGCTTCTAAATTGATTTTGATAATATTGTTTTTTTTATCGTTTGGGTAATGGTTATATTTACATGTATTCATTATTCCAGCATTATTAACTAATATATCAATGTCACCTATTTTAGAGATTAATTCAGGTATTTCTCTAATATTCTCCAAATTAAACTCAATTCCAAAACAATTTTCTAAATTTTTAATTAAAGACATATCTCTGGCTATTACAGTAACTTTATAGCCATTCTTAAAAAAAAGTTTAGTCGTTTCTAATCCAATTCCTTTATTTCCTCCTGTAATCAATACATGTTCCATGGATTAATAATGCCAATAAGATAAAAAGAAATATATGGTTCATATTAGACTAATCTTCACATAAAATCAGTCCTATAGAAAGATTGTCATCCTCTGTCTGTTTCTTCTATTTTGAAATAATGCAGACAGAGTGTCATTTGTCTTGCACTAACATAAATTGACACATCAACTTTGATATCTATCAAAACATGATATTTCAATATCTAGTAGCAGAACTCCAAGTCAATACAATAATGACTTTCAGTAATTCAGTCTCAAATTTAGCTAAATAAATCCGAATTAAACCACCAGAAAATATTCCTTAAGCTTAAGAAACCTGTTTAAATTTTCTATTTTAGAAATACTATTGCTTAAATCTTATGTGTTTTCAACTCTGAATGGTACTTTTTTATGCAATAAAAGAGTCACTTTCCTTAATAAAAACTCTCCTAATATTGTTCCAGAATGAAATTTAAACAGGCTATAAGTTTTTTATATTCTTTTAGGTATACTTCAAAAGATATATTCTATCGCTATTGCTCAATCAAATTGTAGCATTACTTAGGGGAGGCATTGCATATGTCCAATAAATTATGAGTAAGATAAGGTTTCTTCCCAGATATAAGAAATATTTTTGGTAGATTAAGACATCTTCTCAGCATCAAAGAAAAATTTCCACTGTTCATAGGCAATCTTTCCCATTTGCATAGCACTTTGAGCATTCATTTTGAATTTTATATTTCTTCGGTAAGATTTAACAGTCTCGGGAGTAAGGTTCATCCTCTCGGCAGCCTCTTCGTTTGTTAGTCCATTTAGCAAGAACCCTAGTAACTCCAATTCTCTTTTGGTTAGCCTGATAGGAATCTCACTTTTAGTATTTAGGATTGAACTGGTATCGTCGCATATAAAAGTTTCTCCATTCATCACTGCCTCAATAGCTTCTATAATTTCTTCCGAGTAAGCACTTTTTAGTATATAACCAGATATGCCACTATCAATCAAATATTTCACGACCGAATACTCATCATGTGTAGTCAATGCTATAATCTTCATATCAGGATATTTATCTTTCATTTCGATAAAAAATTCGACTCCATTACCGTCTGGCATTTCGATGTCAAGGAGAAGAATGTCGGGTCGTTCAACAGCTAGTTGTTTTCTACAATCGGATAATCGATATGAAACTCCACAAACCGTTGCTATCCCCGATTTAGTGATAACATCATTGAATCCTTCTACAACCATCCTATGATCGTCTGTTATGTGTACTTTTATCATGGTCGTTCAATTTCTATTGTAATCTCTGTTCCATTTTCGGAAGAAGATATGTACATCTTTCCACTAAAAGTAGCTATCCGTGTACGGATATTTTCAAGACCCGATCCTGTTGTAACTGATGTCGGATCAAAACCTATTCCATTATCATAAACTGACAGCGATATAAGATTATCATCTACTAATAATTGTACATCTATTTTAGTTGCATCTGCATATTTCACGGCATTATTGATCAACTCGTAGGTACAGCGATACAAGCTTACTTCAAGGCGTTCGTCTAAGCGCCTGTCTTTCCCTTGATATTGAAAAGTAACTCCTGGAATAGCCTGACAAAAGTCTGATAACGACGTTTTTAATCCTGTTTTCATTAATGATGCAGGCATCATATGATGTGCAATTCTACGTAGTTCTTTGTTTGATTCTTCTAATATATCTGAAACTTTTTCATAATATTCTTCATCTTCTTTAGTCAAAGAAGTTTTATCGATTTCATTCAGATTCAACTTTAAAACGGATAACAAGCCACCTAAACCATCATGTAGGTCGCGGGCAAGTCGAGAACGTTCGGCAGTTTCTCCATCCAAGAGGGCTTGTGTCGCTACTAATTGCTTTTCCTGTTCCAGTTGTTTTATTTTCTGCTTATTCAACCGATTACGATAGAAGAATAATCCGCTACCTAAAATTACTGCAACTACTCCCAAAATACCCAGCCATGTGTATAATTGCTTTTCTTGTTCTAATGAGGTAATGCGTAGTTCCTTTTTTTCGGTTTCATATTTAACTTCCTGCATTGAAATTTCCCTACGAAGATTTTCACTATTCTGTTCATCCTTCTTTTTGATATATTTTAATGTATATTGATATGCGTCTTCTTTATTCCCTAAAAAAATATTATTTGTAGCTAGGTTTAAGAAAATATTTAGCCCCATATCCAAGTTTGTAGAATCCACTTCCAACGCTTTTAAGGCTGCGTCAATAGACTTCTGATACTGTTCTTGTTCACGATAAACATTAGATAAATTTACCAACATGCCGGAAATAAATCTTTTTGATTTCATTTCCTCGGCAATGCGTAGAGCTTCAATACCACATTCTTCAGCTTTCTTGAGGTCTTTTGGCTCCTTTAAGTAATATAATTTGGTAAGCATATTTAAAGTTGCTGCTTCGTAGAGCTTATTATTATGATTCTTACTTAGTTCTAATGATTTAATACCGTATTGCAGAGCCGTATCGTACTCATCTCCACCTGCATAGGTCATGCAGAGTCCATAATAGGTTTTTATTTTCCCAAAATTATCATTTATATTTTCTGCTATTTGCTCTGCTCTATGAAAATATTCTTTCGCCTTATCTAAAGAAGTTATAGAATAATATATATTCCCTATGTTGCCCAATATCTTTACCAATTGCTCTTTTTGATTTCCAAGCTGCTCTGCTATAGATATTGCTTTAAATAAATTATCTAATGCTGCTTCATTTTCGCTTCTATTGCCATAATATGATCCTAAAGATATATATGCAGCTAATTCGCTTGTTTTATCATTATTTTCCACACTTATTGCAAGGGCTTCTCTATAAGAATCCAAAGCGAGAGAGTCCTTTCCCAACGTGTCATATATTGTTCCGTGCCATTCCTTAAAAATTCCTATTTGCTCTTTGTTTTTTTCTCTTTTTGCGATAGATAAACCCTTGTCAGCATAGAATAGAGCTTTGTCTATATCATTGCTATACATTGCATTACATAATTCTTCACAGATAATCATTTTCTCATATGGGGGCAATGACTCTGTTTCTAAAAGATTTATCAACGAGTCTACATTAAGCCGTTGAGCGTGCATAGAACTAACAGCTAAACTTATAAATAAAAGGACGGATATAATCTTTTTCATAGCTTGTTCTTTTTAAGGGTGTTAATGTGCTATCTAATTTAGACAAAATTTTTGTTAAATCTACAACCTTTATCCTACAAAAGATATCCCATTTTTGGGGTAATAGAATAAAGAACACAGAAAAAAGGAGGTAGTCCCAAAAGTGGGATGTTATAACATTTTTTTACATCTTACCTTTGTCCATTATAATTATTTAAGATTGTCGAATTTAAACTTATACTCAAATGAAAACTAAAAACTTGATTTTATTGATAATTACTTTTGTCGCTCTTGGATTTGTTTCGTGTAGTAGTGATGATGACAAAGAAAGAAACTCTGAGGGTTTGGAAGGCACATGGAAGGCTGTTTATTCGCAAGGTTATTATATGGAAAATGGCGTGAAAGTAGAAGAATGGGACGGCGAGGTGGATGATGACGATGTAATAGTATTTAAGTCCAATGGGAAAATGAGGTTTGAAATTGGTGATGAGTTAATTGAAGATGATTACACTTATAAAAATGGAAAAATCTCCTTAGAAAATTATTATATCGTTTTCAATGTATTGAAGCATACTGATACAGACCTCATTCTGGAATTAAAACTAGAGATAGATGGAGATGTTATATATGAAAAACAAACACTCAAGCGTATCAGTTAAATATAACGCTTTCAATTTGGTTGGTGTAAGACCGAAAAAAATAAAGCAAAATCCGTATGAAATAAATAACTAAATAATCTTGCAATATGAAAACACTTAAAACGATTCTTCTGATAGCAATTTCCATTATAGCTATTAACATAAATGCACAAGAAAAGAAAACAACTTTTGGATTAAAAGTCGGTTTAAATGTCTCTAATTTTGGTTCAACAGACGATAAAGAATTCACTGATATCAAATCCAAAACTGGTTTCCATGCTGGCTTTACATTAGACCATGCTATTACTGACAAGTGGTATTTATTAACAGGACTAGAGTATACGGTCAAAGGAACAAAGATTGATCCCGGTGCAATCTATAACGATGTGAATGTAACAGCAGCATATATCCAACTGCCTCTTTCTGCAGGATTTAAGATTCGCCCAACAGATCAGATTGCGATCCTATTTAACCTAGGACCTTATTTTGCTTATGGATTACATGGGAAAATAGACGGAGGCGGGAAAAAAGCAGACACATTTAGCGATTCGTTTGCGAAGAATTTTGATTGTGGAATCACTCTTGGAGCTGCACTCGAATGGCAGAAGCTCTGTCTTAAACTAGGGGGAGACGCAGGACTAGTGAATATTATGCAAAAAGGATATACAAAAGCTCACATGAATAATTTTGCTCTCTCGCTAGGTTATAAGTTCTGATTTGCACAGACAATAATGGTAACTAGTGAAGGTAAAAAAGGAAATAAGAAAGATAAAACAAGTAGATAGTCATTTGGCTCTAGTACTTGGCGTTAAATTTTAAAAACATAAGAACATGAAAAATAAGCTTTCTACACTTTTGGCTGTACTAATTGGAATAACAACACTATTTCTTTTCGGATGTACTAGCTTGTATAAAAAACCAACAATGTATCTTAATTATCCGACTGAAAACGGTATCATTAAGAGTCAACCTCAGCTATCATCTATTGTTATCGCTATGCCGGGCTACGAGCTTATGATAGATAGTGTTCTCATCTTTGATACAAAAGGTAAGAGTACAGGTCAGGTACAAATAATTAATGAAGGAAAATCAGTTCGTGTCATAGACATTCTACCCGGAAAGCATAAGTTGACTGTCAAATATGACAATCAGTCTACTCGGACAAGAAGACCGTTGGAAGCCGAATTCGACTTTCAGGCTGGAGAAATATATTTGTTACAACTGGAACTGATGGATATGGCACAACGAATAATGTCGTTCAGAAAACCAAAATCGTATGGATTGGATGGCATTAGTCTAGAGCCGCTTCCTGATAAATATAAACAAGTAATCATCGATTTCAGAAATCAGCAAAAATAAAGTTTATCTATAATTAATACTGATATGACAACAAAATCGGCTAACCCCAATATAAAAAAAGGATACGCAATATTAAACATCGTAATTGGTGTAATATTGCTTATCTCTGGTATCATGTTAATAATAAACGAACCTGACATTATCTTGGCAGGATTTGGAACTTTTTCTGTAGGTTTAATAATATTTATCATAGGATCGTATAGCCTAAATATATCATCAAAAGCAAAAAACAATGAGAATATAGTTATTTCTCCGGGACTAAAATTGGCGAATATAATATGCTTTATAATTTCATGCCTGATTCTTCTCTTTGTTTTAACACTTGCTGTTATATTAAGTCTTTAAGCAATGTTTCGCTTAATGTGTCGAAAATAAGAAGTTTGATACCTATATGGTGGACAAAGGTGAACTTTAGCAGGAGATTGTGAAAAAATACAATCTTGCCGATTATAAGTTTGAGAAATTAGTTCTATGAGTGTTTGGAGATTTTATATTCAATAATTTGTACGATGCCTTTTTCGATGTTAATAAACTTCGGTGAGCTGGATTTCAAGAAATGAACCTGGATTCGTTTGACTCTTTCAGGAAAGTTTTTGAACAGATGAAAGCAAACCGTATTATTCCTTATTGATTATTATTCAATTATAAACCCTCTGTTCAGATAAATTTATTTGATATAAAAGCATTACCTTCGCAGAAAATATAATAAAGTAAATCATGTCGAACATACGCTGTTCAATCGCACGTACTTTTAGAATACGTGCATAGTCTATACTGAGAAACCTATCTCAGTTTTCTTATAACTCTCGTTTTACCTCTGAGAGTGAATGTTCTATTATTATTTATTAATCAAGATTATGATTCAGATTTTCAATCTGGATCCATAACCTATTATAGGAAAACAAGTATGGACTTTAATAAAAAACGTTTATTATATCTTATTGTGCTCTTTCTACTTTTTGTTCTTAACATATCAGGGCAAACAATTAACCTTTCAGGAAGAGTATTAAGCCAAAAATCGCAAGTCCCTATCGAATTTGCGAACATTACCTTATCAAAGCAAGATTCTGTTTTGTTAGATGGGACTATAACTGACTCTATCGGATATTTTGAATTCAAAAACTTAGCTTCAGATGATTATATCCTTTCAGCATCCTGTTTGGGTTTTGAGACAAAGAATATTTTGATTCAGAATCTTGCGGAGTCTGCAAAGTTGAAGCCCGATCCAGTCAGATGTAGCAGTGCTCCTTTATAATTGTGCTGTTCCATCTATTTTTAATTTTATTTGTTATTGATGAAACAAAGGTAGATAGGACATCAGCGTCATACTTTGTTCAAACGTCCGAAGTTGCTTTGTTTAAAAAGCCAATAGCTAAGAGGTGTCTAAGTCGAATCATTTCTGACCTCTTTGACGTTTTTTCTTCTTTTTCAATTTGTTGGCAAAATGGAAAAAACGGAGAAAATAAGGATTATTTTATATCTTTACATCAAGTAAGCCGCTCTTTAACGTTGTGAAAAAGAAAGATAAAAACAGAAGCTCGCTCGTTACCAGATCGTTACCTTTCAAGAAAAATAGAATTTTAAGTTATTCATTTTTAGATGAATACACGAAATACTATGTCTTGCTACGTGGGTTGTGAGATGTTTATGAATATTACATAAGCTTGCGATTTCCTTTAAATTTTTATTCATACCTTGATTACTATATAATGGTAATAGCTTATTTTCACTTACCCCTTTATATTTTTTGAGAATTGATAAAGGAATACTAAGCAGTGGTATATTTGCTTGAATATTTGATTTTTGCCTATTTAGTTGTAGCCACTTTTGTCCCAGATTATCAAGAATGATGTTATCCTCCGTCAAATTTGAAACGTCTATATAAGAAACTCCTGTGAAACATTGAAAAATAAAAATATCCCGGACCTCTTCTAGTTCTTTCTTTGAGAATTTTCCATTCAATAATTTCTGAATTTCGTAATCAAGTAAATATTCTTTGTTTACAGCTTGATATTTCAACTTATAATCGTCAAATGGATTACAAGTTATATACTTGTTTTTTAATGCGATTTCGATAATCTGTTTTAGATAACGCAAATGCTTAACACACGAGTTATGACCACAATTACGGACAGATTTCAGAAAAATTTCATAATCTAATATAAACATGAAATCCACATCTTTTATAGCAATATCAGACTGTTTATATTTCTGATATATGAACTCTGAGATTCTTTTCCTTGTAGCTAAATATTTTGAATAGGTTGAATGACAAATAGATTTAGACACAAGTTTTTCTTTCTGAGCTATTCTAATATCATATAATGATAGCAGTGTATATTTTTGAATATCTACACCTAGATAGGCATCTTTAAGCCTTTGAGCTGTTACATATCCATCTTTTTCAAGGAGTTCGAAATAAAGGAGATTCAATTTTTCTTTTATTTTGTCCAATTTATTATTGATAGTTAAAGCCTCTTTTGTTCTCCCTTCCAGTTTTCCGATTGGATTCCAAAGTTCCGGATTGATTCGTAAGGTTGTATTAAACTCGACAGCTTTTTTACAAATCGTTATGCGTGCAGATATGCTTGTTAAGCCGTCTAAAGGCAAGTTCTTCCTTCGAGTAATAAAAAGAATTCGGTAAGTATTCTTCATCTTGTTTTTGTAAATAAAGAATGGCAATACTAAGACTGCCATAAATATGATTATCAATTAAATTATTTTGTTTACAAAGCTAATGATTGATAAAATGTATATGTAAAGTTTACGGATAATCACCTAAACTTAAGTTGAGCTGTATAAATGAGTAGATGGGAAATATTAATTAATTTTCACACACTATATAATATTATAGTCTTGCGTATTATCTTTACATCTATGGAAATCTATGATTTACGAGATAATTATAAAAACCTCTATGTGTCAGGTGATATTCACGGAGAAATAAGAACTTTGGTATATAATCTAAAAAGATTGGATATCAAGGATTCAGTCGTTATTGTCGCCGGAGATTGCGGAATTGGCTTTGAGAAAATTGGTCACTACGAAAACACATATCATAGAATTAAAAACAGCTTGGAAAATCAAAATTGTATTATCC